>NZ_JBUDZG010000013.1:0-122387 GCF_054950075.1 Acidovorax sp. Q11
CTCGGTAAAAGACTTGGACAAGAAGCTCATGCGCTATATCCGCCACTACAACAAAGACCCCAAGCCCATCAAGTGGAAGCACGACGATCCGCAGCGCCGATACCGCCAATTTCAATGATTCAGTGGAGTAGTGGCCGTCTCCGTCGCCCTGCGCCAGCACCTGGCCCAGCAGCGCCTGGGCCACGCCAAAGTACCGCGCCTCGACCGTGCTCCACGCCTGCGACACCGCGTGGGCCTCGCCCGGAAGCTGCAGCCGCAGCTCCACCAGCGTGCGCAACTGCGCAATGCGCCCTCGCGTCTCATATCAATGGCACGGCGCTCGGCCGCAGAAAACGGCTGCGCCTTGACCAAGGCCGTCGTGAAATGGGAGCCCAGCAGGCCAGCGTACTCACGCAGTTCCGCAGCCAGGCGCGCGCCCTGTACATCGTCGCCGAGCGCAGGGTAAGCGTGCTGGGCTGCACTGGCGAGCGGGTTGGTCACCGGCGACAGCAGGGGCACCACGGCCACCATGCCCTGCACAGCGTCGCGGATGGCCTCGGCCGAGCGCTGCGCTTGCGGCAGCGCCAGCACCTGGTCCACGCCCGCGCGGGCCTGCACCAGCGCACTGCGCGCGGTTTGAAGGCTCTGCACGAGGTTGATGCCGTCTGCCGTGGAGCGGGGCCCGGCCGCCACGGCCTGCAACAGGGCCTCGAACGCCTGGTCGGTGCGCGCCCGCGCCTCCTGCAGCGCCTGGGCGCGCGGCTGCGCCATGGGCAAGGCATCGCCCAGCGCGCCATTGGTGGGCCCGCGTTCGCGCGACACCATCTCCACCGCCACCAGCCCGCGTCGCAGCTGCTCCAGCAAGCGCAGGCTTTCAGACGCCTTGTGCACCGATTGCCATTCGGTGGTGGCCAGGCGCCCCACCAGCACCATCGTGGCCACAAGAACCAGGGCCCCCAGCAGGTGGAGCATTCGACTGAGTTGCATGAACAAACAAGCGCTTTGCGGGCACCACACCAAAAAAAGAAAGCTGCACCAGGCAGCGCAAGAAAGGCCACTCCGGCGCGCTGCGGCCTGCCGGGATTGTATGAAGGCCGGTCTGGCAGTCGTTTCCAAGGCGACCGTGGGCTGCTGTGCCCCCGCCCCAGGCCCGCAGAGGCATCCGCCTTATGTGCGTTCAACGCAGCTGGGCACGGCCCCCAAACCCCCCGCAGCGGCCCACACCGTGCCCCTCGGCACGGAGCCGCGCAGAAGCCTCAGACACCGGCAGGACATGCCCTCTATCGGTCTGGGCGTTCTCGCACCTAAAATCACGCAGGCTCTCGGCAAATTGAAGAGGGCCGATCGCAATCCAAACCAACGAAGAAACAATCATGGCAACTGCAAAGAAAGCTCCAGCACCCGCAAAGAAAGCCGCCGTCAAGGCCGCAGCACCCGCAGCCAAAAAGGCTGCTCCCGCCAAGAAGGCCGCAGCACCTGCTGCCAAGCCTGCAGCGGCTGCCCCCGCAGCGCTCAAGCCCATCAAGACGGCTTTCAACAAGACCACGCTGGTGGCCCACCTGGCCGAGCAGTCGGGCGTGGAACCCAAGGCCGCCAAGGCCGTGCTGGCAGCCCTCGAAGCCGCCATCCTGGGCTCCGTGCACAAGAAGGGCTCTGGCGAATTCACGCTGCCCGGCGTGCTGAAGATCGGCCTGCAGCAAGTCGCAGCCAAGAAGAAGCGCTTCGGCAAGGACCCCTTCACCGGTGAAGAGCGCTGGTTCCCCGCCAAGCCCGCATCGGTCAAGATCAAGACCCGCGCGCTGAAGAAGCTCAAGGACGCAACGGCCTGATAAGGCCTGCGGTTCTTGCAGGCCGTACCGGCCTGCGTGCATGGGTCCCGCCCCATGCACGCCCCCCGCCCCTCTCCCCGGACAGTCAGCCGGTGATCACACCCGCAGCAGCGGGTTCGGCGTAAAGCGCAGCCACCGCTGCTGCGCGGCGTGACAACACCGCCCCCTGATTGATATACCCCTTGTCGGTGATCTCCCCCGCGTCGGCATCGGGCGGCTCTCACATCACCAGCGCCCGCGTGGGGCATTGTGAAGACCCTGCGCCTGCACTGCGCCGCGCACGCATCAGCGCGCGCAACGCCTCTTCCAGCCCGGCCGTATCGGCCACACCCGCTGCCGATGGGAACACCAGCATCCCCACCTCGTCCCGGTTGTGGCCCGTGAGCACGATGTCCTGCACCAGGGGCGCGAGCTGCGACACCAGCTCCACCCGCAGCGTGCCCACCGACACCCAGCTGCCGCTGGACAGCTTGAAGTCCTCGGCCACCCGCCCGTTGAACACCACACCCCGCTCAGGCCGCTCGGCGTCGGCCAGATAGCCCGCGTCGCCGATGCGGTAGAAACCCTCGCTGTCGAAAGCGGCAGCGGTTTCTCTGGGCGCGTTGCGGTAGCCCGCAAACACCGAAACACCTTTGACCCGCATCTCCAGCTTGCCGCCGTTGGGCACCAGCTTGAGTTCCAGCCCTGGCAGCGGCGCGCCAATGCAGCCCGCGCCCTCCAGGCGCCAGTGGGCGGTGGTCACGGCGGGTGCGGTTTCGGTGGCGCCCCATGAGGTGGTCAACCACAGCGGCCGTGCGGGACGCACCCGGCGGGCCAGCGCCTCCAACCGCTGCCAGGTGGAGGGGGCCAGTGCGGCCGCCGCATAAAAAGCCAGGCGCACACGCGCCAGCACCTGCGCGGCCAGGGTGTCATCGGCCTCCAGAAACGGCAGCAGCATGTCGAAGCCCCGGGGCACGTTGAAGAGCATGGTGGGCTGCACGTCACGCAGGTTGCGCACGGTTTTTTCGATGAGCCCCGGCACCGGCCGGCCTTCGTCGATGTACAGCGTGCCGCCATGGCACAGCACCATGTGCAGGTTGTGGTTGCCGCCGAAGGTGTGGCTCCAGGGCAGCCAATCGACCAGCACCGGCTTTTCATGGGCAAGAAAGCGCCAGGTCTGGGCCATCATCTGCTGGTTGGCACAGAGCATGCGGTGGGTGTTGATGACCACCTTGGGTCGCCCGGTGGAGCCGGAAGTCAGCAGGTACTTGGCATGGCCATCGGCGTCCAGCGCTTCAAACGCCTCGCGCACGGCAGGTGTCTCCTGCCCGCGCTGCAGCTGCTCAAACGCCAGCGCGCCTGCACAGCGGTCGGCATGGCGGCTGAAGACCTTCACCACCTCACCGCCGTAACCGGCCAGCGCTGGCGCGTAGACCTGCGCATCGGAGGCATAGACCAGGCTGGGCTCCAGCACCGCCAGCATGCTGTGCAGGCGGCTATGGTCTTGGGAGCGCGCGTAGGCACTGGACATGGAGCAGGGGGTGATGCCCACATGCATGGCCGCCAACATGAGCACCGCATGGTCCACCGCGTTGTCGGACAGGATGGCAATGGGGCGCCCGGCGGGCAGCTTCAGATCCAGCAGCGACTGGGCCACCGCCCCCACCTCGCGGCGCAGCTGCCCGTAGCTCAGGCCGCGCCATTGCTCACCGCCCGCTTCGCGCTCGGCCAGGGCCAGCGTGTCGGGGGTCTCCTGCGCCCAGCGCTCCAGCCATTCGCCCACGCAGCGGGCATAGGGGCGCAGGGCCTCGGGAGAGCGCAGCGTGCGCGGCGGCGCTATCTGGTCTTCGTCGTCAAGAAATACAGGGTGCATGGTGTTGTCTCGCAGGATTTTTTCTGTGTGCAGGGCGCATCAGTCCAGCGCACCCGACGATTGCTTGGCGCGCAACAGGTCTATCAACAGCGCATCGCGCGCGCGGGCCAGCTCAGTGGCTTGCCGCCTGCCCAACGCCTGCGCCACACCTTCGACCACCTGGTGTTGCAGGGCCACATCCATGGACGGGGCCCCCAGGTCGCGCCACCAGTCCTTGATGGGCCCGCCCAGGTGGGCCAGCAGGTGCGCAATGCCGCCCTCGCCGCCCGACAGGTGCAGGTTCATGAACGGCCCCATCAGCGCCCACCGCAGGCCTGGGCCCTGGGCGATGGCGGTGTCGATGTCGCTGACGGTGGCTACGCCCTCGTTCACGAGGTGAAAGGCTTCGCGCCAGAGCGCGGCCTGCAGGCGGTTGGCAATGTGCCCCTTGATCTCACGCCGCACCTGGATGGGGCGCTTGCCGATGCGGGCATAAAACGCCATGGCCTGCGCAATGGCCTCGGGCGCCGTGTGCTGGCCGCCACCTACCTCCACCAGCGGAATCAGGTGCGGGGGATTGAACGGGTGGCCCAGCACCACCCGCTCAGGCCGCGCACAGGCTTGCTGGATGTCGCTGATGGCCAGGCCCGAGGTGCTGGGCGCCAGGATGGCATGCGCCGGAGCAGCAACATCCAAGCGGCGAAACAGCTCCACCTTGGCGTCCAGCCGCTCAGGCCCGTTCTCTTGCACGAAGTCGGCCCGCGCCAGCGCGTCCTCCAGCCGGTCATGCCAACGCAGGCGATCCAGGTGGGCCCCGTCCGTCAGCCCCTGGCGCGACAAGGCCTCCCACTGCGCGGATACGGCCGTCCGCAGGCGCTCCTGCGCGCCTGGCGACGGGTCCCAGGCGTCCACGTCCAGGCCCCGTGCCAAGAAGTACGCGGCCCAGCTCGCGCCGATGACGCCGGTGGCCACCACGGCCACGCGCTTCACGGTCAGATCCATGCGATGGGTTCCTCGTGCGATCAAGACTCAGCGGTGAAGCCGACCTTTTTGACAAGCGGGCCCCAGCGCTCGAACTCGGCTTGCTGCGATGCCTGCATCTCGCCGGGGGTGGAACCCTTGGCGATCAGCCCCACCACGGCCAGGCTGTCGATGACGGCCTTTTCCTTGATAGCAGCGTTGATGGCCGCATTGGCGGCCGCCACCACGGCTGCGGGCGTGCGGGCCGGGGCGTAGAAGCCAAACCATTCCTCGGTCGTGAGCTCTGGAAAGCCCTGTTCGGCAAACGTGGGCACTTCGGGTGAGAACGGGGAGCGCGCCTGGCCCGAAGTCGCAATCAGCCGCAGTTTGCCGGCCTTGTGGTTGGGGATGAAGTCGCCACTGGGCGTGACCATGGAGGCGATCTGCCCGCCCACCACATCCGTCACACCCGGGATGGAGCCCCGGTAGGGCACATGCTTGAGTTCCACCCCATTGTTCAGCCCCAGCAGGGCACCAATGAAGTGCGGCGTGGAGCCCGCAGCAGGCGAGCCGTAGTTGGCCAACACCGGGTTGGCCTTGGCCCAGGCCAGGAAGTCCTTCACAGTCTTGACCGACGCTGGCACCAGCGGCCCCACAGCCAGACCATGGTGCATCACCGCAGCAATCGACACCGGCACGAAGTCCTTCACAGGGTCGTAGCTCAGCTTGCTGTAGATGTGGGGATAGATCAATGTACACGAGAACGGCGAGAGCGTAAGCACGGTGCCGTCCGCAGGGGCCCCCTTGAGCGACTCCAGCGCAATGCGCCCGCCCGCGCCGGGCTTGCTTTCGACCACAGCAGGGTTGCGCGTGTAGGGCGATCCCGCCAGCTTCTCGCCCACCCAGCGCGCCACGCTGTCGCCCGCGCTGCCTGCCGGAAAGCCGTAGAGGACCTTGATCTGCTCCAGCGCCTGGGCCTGCGCGGCCAGGGGCGACAGGGCGGTGAGCGCAGCGGCGCTGCCCAGTTGGTTCATGAAGTGGCGGCGTGTGTACGTCATCCTGTGTCTCCTGCGGGTGGTTTGTTGTGGCAATGAAAAGGGGGGTAGCTCAGTGGCGCATCGATGCGGGTCTCACGGCCAACAGGCCACACCCTAAGCCAGGGGCTGTGGTGTCAAAGACTTTGCGTTGGGTCATCACGGTGTGTGGCGGAAAATGCTAGTGCTGCAGAATATTTTTTCCCGGCGCGCCCCATTCAGTCATCCCGACGACATTTGGACTCAGGGTATACGTGGGTCTGCCTTTTGAACGGTGCAGCACACAGGAGAATGCCCCACCATGTTGGTCAAAGTGACGCCCCCCACCATGGACGATCTGCTCGCAGCGTCGGCCTGGTTTCCGCTGCTGGACAGCGGCGCGCAGGCGCGTGTGCGCGATGAGCTGCGCGAGGTGGATGTGCCCCAGGGAGGTGCACTGTGCCGACTTGGCGACACCCCCCTGCACTGGTACGGAGCCATCGAAGGCCTGCTCAAGTGGACGGTGACCTCGGGCGACGGTCGCTCGGTCACGCTGGGCGGGCTGTCGGCGGGCAGCTGGTTTGGCGAAGGCACCCTGCTGCGCGGCAGCCCGCGCACGGCCGACATCATTGCGCTGCGCCCCAGCCGCGTTGCGCTGATGCCGGTGGAGACCTTCGAGTGGCTGCATGCTACCGAGCGCAGTTTCGATCACTTTCTGCTGCGCCAGATCAACGAACGCCTGCACTGGTTCACGGGCAACTTCACGGCCCACCACCTGCTGGACACCGACAGCCAGGTGGCGCGGGCGCTGGCGGGCCTGTTCCACCCCTGGCTGCACCCGGGCAGCGACCCGCACCTGCAGGTTTCGCAAGAGGAGATCGCCAACCTTTCGGGGGTATCGCGCCAGCGCTGCAACGCAGCCTTGAAGCGCCTGCAGGCTGCGGGCCTGCTGGAGATCGAATACGGCGGCATCACGGTCACCAACCTGGAGGGCCTGCGCCGCCGGGTGGAATAGCCGCGCCGCTACAACGGCCTGCAGCGTGGGATGCGCGTCACGAATCGGAGCCCACGATGAAGGCCACGGTGGCCGCAATCACCGCCTCGGGCTGATCGCGGTGTGGCGAATGCGCACATCCAGGCAGCTCCAGCAGCCGGGTGCCAGGCACCTGCTGCGCAATGCCGCGTATCTGCGCCAGCGTGCCGTACTCGTCCTCCAGCCCCTGGATGGCCAACACGGGCACACGGATGGCGGCGATCTCGGACTCGATGTTCCAGGCCCGGAACGCGGGGTCCAGCCAGATGCGGTTCCAGCCCCAAAAGGCCGAGCCGGGGTCTTCGTGGTAGCGGCCCAGCTTCTGCGCCAGGTCGGTGTGCAGGTAGGCATCCTTCGCACGTTCGATGTTCTCCACCGTCACGTCTTCCACAAAAATGTGCGGGGCCAGCAGCACCAGGCCGCGTGTGCGCTCCTGGAACCGCGCAGCGAACAGCAGCGCAATGGAGGCACCGTCGCTGTGGCCGAACAACCAGGGCGCTTCCCGCACACCCAGCGCATCCAGAAAGACGGGGAGCACCTCGTACGCCTGCTGGTGCATGAAGTCCACGCCCCACACCTCGCCCTCCGCGCGCGGGGTGGACCGGCCATAGGCGGGGCGCGAGAAGACCAGCCCCCGGAATCCCCCCGTTTCGCACAGCCGCTGCGGGAAGTCCTTCCACATCGCCACCGATCCCAGACCCTCATGGAAGAACACCACCAGCGGGGCCGCCTTGCGCTCGGGTGCGATCCACGCGTACTCCATCTCCACCGTGCGCTGCTGCCAGGCCACAGAGACCTTGTGCGGAGCATCCACCACGGCCGTCATGGCTGCGGGCCCTGCTCGCGCTCGCGCAGCCGAAAGCGCTGGATCGTGCCCGTCGCGGTCTTGGGCAGTTCGGGTACGAACTCGATGAGGCGCGGGTACTTGTAGGGAGCCAGGCGTTCCTTCACAAAGGCCTTGAGGTCGTCTGGCGTGGCCGCTTGCCCTTCCTTGAGCACCACGAAGGCTTTGGTCTTGGTCAGGCCATCGACGTCCTGCGTACCGATCACGGCGGCCTCCAGCACCGCCTGGTGCTGCATCAGCGTGGCCTCCACCTCAAAAGGCGATACATAGATGCCGCTGACCTTGAGCATGTCGTCGCTGCGCCCGGCGTAGGTGTAGTAACCCTCAGCATCGCGCACATATTTGTCGCCGCTCTTGGTCCATGCGCCCTGGAAGGTTTCACGCGTCTTCTCGCGGTTGTTCCAGTACAGCAGCGCGGCACTGGGGCCCTGGATGTACAGGTCGCCAATCTCGCCATGAGGCACCTCCCGCCCGTCTTCACCGCGCAGCGAGACCTCGTACCCTGGCACGGGCTTGCCCGTGGTGCCGTAGCGCACGTCCTCCGGGCGGTTGGATAGGAAGATGTGCAGCATCTCGGTGGAACCGATGCCGTCGATGATGTCGCAGCCAAACTGGGCCTTGAAGCGCTGCGCGATCTCGGCGGGCAGGGCCTCGCCCGCCGACGAGCACATGCGCAGCGACACCGCACTGCGTGGCGGCAGGCGGGGCGAGGCCAGCATGCCCGCAAAACCTGTGGGCGCCCCGAAGAACACCGTGGGCTGGTGCCGCGTCCAGCGCTCGAAGGTGGCGTCGGGCGTGGGGCGTTCAGCCATCAGCACCACCGCGGCCCCCACCGACAAGGGGAAGGTGAGGCTGTTGCCCAGGCCATAGGCGAAGTAGAGCTTGGCGGCTGAGAAGCACCGGTCCTGCTCCGTGAGGCCCAGCACCGGCTTGCCATACAGCTCGGCCGTCCACCACAGGTTGCCGTGGGTGTGGACCGTGCCTTTGGGTTTGCCGGTGGAGCCCGACGAGTACAGCCAGAAGCCGGGTGCATCCGGCCCCGTGGCAGCAGGCGCCGCCAAAGGCACCGCAGCGGCGATGGCGGCCTGCATATCCACGGCACCGGCGGGCAACGGCCCCTGTGGCTGCGACACCACCCGCAGGCCCACCTCGTGCGGTTGGCGGTCCATGGCATCGCTCAGCGCCGGCAGCAAAGCCCCTGACACCAGCACCGCCTGCGCGCGGCAGTGGGACAGCATGTAGGCGTAGTCTTCCGGCTTGAGCAAGGTGTTGACGGCCACAGGCAACACCCCGGCGTACAGGCAGCCCAGAAAGGCCACAGGCCAGTCGCAGGTGTCGAGCATCAGCAGCAGCACCCGCTCCTCGCGCCGTACACCTGCACCGACCAGCACCGCCGCCAGGCGGCGTGCGCGGTCCTCCAGGGCGCTGTAGCTCAGGGTTTCGTGGTCGTCTATGTAGGCCATGCGGTCGCCGCGCGCGCAGTTCAGCGCAAACAGGTGCTCCGCAAAGTTGAAATACTCCGGCAGGCTGGTCATGGGAATGTCCCCGTGGTTCTTGTAGGGAAAGGGCCTGCGCAAAAAACGGGGCTACACCAGATCAGGCAAACCCAGCGCCGCCAGCACTGCGGGGCTGGCCTGCACGGCGCTGCGTTGGTGGTAGAAGTCCAGCGCACGCAGCCCGCCCAGCTCGGCACCTCCGCCCGCACGGCCCGGGCCGCCGTGCTGCGACATGGGCATCACATTGCCGTGGCCGCTGTGGGCCTGCGCTACATCGGGCGTGACCACATGCACGCGGCCATGGCTGGCGGCCACGGCCAGTGCGGTCTGTGCCAGTGCGGATTCGTCACTGCCATAGAGCGAGGTGACCAGCGAGCCCTGGCCCCGGTGCGCCAGCGCGATGGCGTGCGCGCTGTCTCGGTAGGGCAGCAGCGTGGCCACGGGGCCGAAGACCTCCACGTCGTGCACTGATTGCGCGGCGTCGGCATCGCGTGCGCCCAGCAGCACCGGGCCGATGCAGGCGGCCACGGCCGGGTCGGCGTCCACCAGCGGCCTGTCGCGGCCGTCGTGCAGCACTGTTGCCTGAGCCTGCCGCGCGGCCAGGCCTTCGCGCACAGCAGCCAGCTGGGCGCGGCTCACCAGCGAGCCCATGCGCA
Organism: Acidovorax sp. Q11; assembly: GCF_054950075.1. Classification (NCBI taxonomy): domain Bacteria; kingdom Pseudomonadati; phylum Pseudomonadota; class Betaproteobacteria; order Burkholderiales; family Comamonadaceae; genus Acidovorax; species Acidovorax sp. Q11. Next base: position 9,642 of record NZ_JBUDZG010000013.1, read on the forward strand.
CACCCTCGTTGCGTGGGTTGCCCACGCTGATACCGGAAAGCTTGGCGCCAATGGCTTCGGCCGCGGCATCGTACACATCGGCCGGCACCAGAATGCGGCGGATGGCTGTGCATTTCTGGCCCGACTTCACGGTCATCTCGCGCACCACTTCGCGCACCAGCAGGTTGAAGGCCTCGCTGCCCGGCGCCTCGCCGGGCAGCAGCACGGCACTGTTGATGCTGTCGGCCTCGATGTTGGCGCGCACCGAGCGCTGGGCCACGGCCGGGTGCGAGCGGATCACGCCGGCCGTTTCGGCCGAGCCGGTGAACGACACCACGTCGAAGGGCTGCAGCTGGTCCATCAACCCGGCAGAGCCGCCAGCGATGACCGACAGCGCGCCTGCGGGCAGCACACCGGCATTCACCACATCCTTGACCATGCGCTGGGTGAGCCAGGCGGTGGCCGTGGCCGGCTTGACGATGACAGGCACACCCGAGAGCAGGGCCGGAGCGGCCTTTTCCCACAGGCCCCAGGACGGGAAATTGAAGGCATTGATGCACAGCGCCACGCCCTGCCGGGGTACTTGCAGGTGCAGCGACTGGAACACGGGTTCCTTGCCCAGCTTCACCGCTTCGCCGTCGCGCAGGGCCCGCGCATCGCCCAGGACGTCGCCCCAGCGGGCGTACTGGCCCAGCGTGAAGATGGCGCCGTCAATGTCCACGGCCGAATCGTTCTTCACCGTGCCTGCATTGGCGGTAGCGATCTCGTAATAGGCGTCACGGTTCGCCTGGAGCACCTCCACGATGCCCGCCAGCAGCGCGGCGCGTTCGCGGTAGGTCAGCGCACGCAGGGCAGCGCCGCCTTGCTGCCGCGCGAAGGCAAAGGCCTCGGCCAGGTTGAGCCCGGTGGAATCTACGCGCACCAGCGCGTTGCCCAGCACAGGGTCGAACAGCGGCGTGCCGCCGCCGGTACCGGCCTGCCAGCGGCCGGCGGCGTAGTTGGAGAGGAGTTCGGTCATACAGATCAATCGCAATAGAAAAAAATTACGGCCTGCCAGTTATTCATCGCGCTGCGCGTGAGCCGCGATGCCTGCAACTGACGTGGCCAAATCCAGCGCCCCCGTGCAAGGGCCGCCCCGCCGCACCGGGGGCGTCCCCCCCCCTGAATCGCGCAGCGAGTCGAGAGAGGGGGAAGGCGCGAAGCGACTCAGGGGGTGTTTCATTTGCTGAATTCGATCTGGCCTTCGGGCAAGAGGTAAAGCACCAGGGCCCGGCCTTGGGCAACGGTGGGGCGGTGGGCCGTGCCAGGGCCATAGACGCACCAGCCTGCGGGCCACCCGTCGAAGGTGGCGCTGCTGCCGTCGATGGGCATGATCAGGTCAATCTCGCCGTTCGGATGCGTGTGGTGCGGGCCCGCCAGGTCCTGCATATCCACCACATCCACCGAGAACCGGTGCAAGGCGTCCTCGGGCTTGAATACCCGGCCGTAGCGGATGCCACCGCCCTCGCGCTCGCACAACCAGCCTTCACGCACCCCCACCGTGCACGCGTCCTTGAGTCGCTCGTACACATCAGTACCGGGGCCGTGGGTCTGGTTGAGCCAGCCCGCCAGCGCCGCATCCAGCGGCCGTCCGGCGATCTGGCCCGTCAACGTGGCAAGGGTCTGGTGAAATACGGCTTTGGTGGACATGGGTGTCTCAGGTGAAGGCATCAGGGGCGAAAGCGCGAAGGCAACGGGGGTTGATCCATGTCCTTGCACAGCCCCGGAACATGCAGTATGTTGCGCCGAATGAACAATAGTTTGTGATTTTGACAACGTAAAGCACTATAGTGCATATTTGGTATTTTCCCTGAGCAGATACGAGGGCGGAAATTGGCGCACGAGGATGGGTATGAATGAACAAGAAGAGGCAGGATTGGGACTGCAAGCGACCGCAATGGCCACTGCCGCGACCGAGGAACCCAAGAACCCCGTGCTGGTGGCACTGGGAGAGCGGGTGCGCAACCTGCGCGCGCAGCGGGGGCTGACGCGCAAGGCCGTGGCCCTGGCGGCCGATGTGTCGGAGCGGCACCTGGCCAACCTGGAATACGGCACGGGCAATGCCTCCATCCTGGTGCTGCAGCAGGTGGCAGGGGCCTTGCACTGCTCGCTGGCAGAACTGGCGGGGGATTTCACGACGCGCTCGCCCGAATGGCTGCTGATCCGCGAGTTGCTGGAGCACCGCAGCGAGCCTGAGCTTCGCCGCGTGCGCCTGGCCCTGCATGAGCTGCTGAGCGGCGGCAGCAATGACACGGCCCGCCACGGGCGCATCGCCCTGGTCGGCCTGCGAGGTGCAGGCAAGTCCACCCTGGGGCCCTTGCTGGCGCGTGCACTCGATGTGCCCTTCATCGAACTGAGCCGCGAGATCGAAAGCCTGGCGGGCTGCAGCGTTCGCGAGATCCACGACCTCTATGGCACCACGGCCTACCGCCGGTACGAGCGCAGGGCGCTGGAAGAAACGATCCAGATCCACAGCGAAGTCGTTATCGCCACCCCAGGCGGCATTGTGTCGGACCCTGCCACCTTCAACGAACTGCTGGCGCACTGCACCACCGTCTGGCTGCGCGCCGCGCCCGAAGAGCACATGGGCCGCGTGGTGGCCCAGGGCGACATGCGCCCCATGGCGGCCAGCAAGGAAGCCATGGACGACCTCAAGCGGATTCTGGACGGGCGCGCCGCCTTCTATTCCAAGGCCGACATCACGATCGACACCTCGGGGCAGACACCCGAGCAAAGCCTGGCCGCCCTGCACGCGGGCGTGCGCAAGGCCACGGCCCGGGCAGCCTGAGCCCCACCCGGTGCGCCGCCGCACCTGCCACGCCCCGCACAGGACGTGGCACCGCCTGATCTGAGCCGCCCCTTCTGCTGCGCGCCACCTCCTGACGGTTCACCGCACAAACATGCATTGACTCGCCTGTTGATATGCAGCATGATGCATATCAACAGGCAAAACATGCATTATTTTGCACAAACCCATTCCAAGGAGACGCCATGACCCACCCCGTGCAACCCCCGTCCCGCGTGGACTACCGCACCGACCCCACGCAATACCGCCACTGGAAGCTGGCCGTGGACGGCGCCGTGGCCCGCCTGTCGCTCGACATTGCCGAAGACGGCGGCATCCGCCCCGGCTACAAGCTCAAGCTCAACAGCTACGACCTGGGTGTGGACATCGAGCTGCATGACGCCCTCAACCGCATTCGCTTCGAGCACCCGCAGGTGCGCTCGGTCATCGTCACCAGCGCCCGGGACCGCATCTTCTGCTCGGGCGCCAATATCTTCATGCTGGGTGTCTCCAGCCACGCCTGGAAAGTGAACTTCTGCAAGTTCACCAACGAGACGCGCAACGGCATCGAGGATTCGTCGAAGCACTCGGGCCTCAAGTTCGTGGCCGCCGTGAATGGCGCCTGCGCAGGCGGCGGCTACGAGCTGGCCCTGGCCTGTGACGAGATCGTGCTGGTGGACGACCGCTCGTCCGCCGTGTCGCTGCCCGAAGTGCCGCTGCTGGGCGTGCTGCCCGGCACGGGCGGCCTGACCCGCGTGACCGATAAGCGCCATGTGCGCCACGACCTGGCCGACATCTTCTGCACCAGCGTGGAAGGTGTGCGCGGCCAGCGCGCAGTGGACTGGCGCCTGGTGGACCGCATCGCCAAGCCCGCACAGTTCGCGGTCACGGTGAATGAAACCGCAGCACGGCTGGCCGAAGGCAGCCACCGCCCCGCCAGCGCACAGGGCGTGGCGCTGACCCGGGTGGAGCGTGAAGAAAGCGCCGACAGCCTGCGCTACGCCCATGTGAGCGTGGACATCGACCGCACCCGCCGCACTGCCACCATCACGCTGAAGGCGCCCACCGGCGCACAACCCACGGACACCGCCGGCATCGAGGCCGCAGGCGCTGCCTGGTGGCCACTGGCCCTGGCGCGCCAGCTGGACGATGCCATCCTGAACCTGCGCACCAACGAGCTCGACATTGGCACCTGGCTGCTCAAGACCGAGGGCGATGCCCAGGCCGTGCTGGCCAGCGACGCCACGCTGATCGCCCACCAGGACCACTGGCTGGTGCGCGAGACTATCGGCGCACTGCGCCGCACGTTTGCGCGGCTGGATGTGTCCTCGCGCAGCCTGTTCGCGCTGGTGGAACCCGGCTCGGCCTTTGCGGGCTCGCTGGCCGAGCTGGCGTTGGCGGCCGACCGCACCTACATGCTGGCCCTGCCCGACGACGCCGAGCGCGCGCCCAAGCTCACTCTCAACGAGTTCAACTTTGGCCTGCTGCCGATGGTGAACGACCAGAGCCGCCTGCAGCGCCGCTTCTACGAAGAAGCCGCCCCGCTGGAGGCCGCCCGCGCGGCCGCTGGCAAGCCATTGGATGCCGATGCCGCGCTGGCGCTGGGTCTGGTCACCGCCGCTCCAGACGACATCGACTGGGACGACGAGATCCGCATCGCCATCGAGGAACGCGCCGCGATGTCGCCCGACTCGCTCACCGGCCTGGAGGCCAACCTGCGCTTTGCCAGCAAGGAGAACATGGCCACGCGCATTTTTGGCCGCCTGACCGCCTGGCAGAACTGGATCTTCAACCGCCCCAACGCCGTGGGCGACAAGGGCGCGCTCAAGGTCTATGGCACCGGCGAAAAAGCTGGTTTTGATCTCAACCGCGTCTGATCCCATCCAAAGAGGAGACTCCCATGAGCACCATCAATTACAGCGAGAAGATCCCCAACAACGTCAACCTCGGCGAAGACCGCACGTTGCAGCGTGCGCTGGAAGGCTGGCAGCCCAACTTCATCAATTGGTGGGACGACGTGGGCCCCGAGGGCTCGACCAACCACGAGGTCTACCTGCGCACCGCCGTGAGCGTGGACCCCAACGGCTGGGCCCAGTTCGGCCACGTGAAGATGCGCGACTACCGCTGGGGAATTTTCCTGAATCCGGGTGATGCCAACCGCGAGATCCACTTCGGCGACCACAAGGGCGAAAAGGCCTGGCAGGACGTTCCCGGCGAACACCGCGCCAACCTGCGCCGCATCATCGTGACACAGGGCGACACCGAGCCCGCGTCGGTGGAGCAGCAGCGCCACCTGGGCCTCACCGCGCCCAGCATGTACGACCTGCGCAACCTGTTCCAGATCAATGTGGAAGAAGGCCGCCACCTGTGGGCCATGGTGTATTTGCTGCACAAGCACTTCGGCCGCGACGGACGCGAAGAGGCCGAGGCGCTGCTGCAGCGCACCTCGGGCGACGTGGACAACCCGCGCATCCTGGGCGCCTTCAATGAAAAAACGCCCGACTGGCTGGCGTTCTTCATGTTCACCTACTTCACCGACCGCGACGGCAAGTTCCAGCTCTCGGCCCTGGCCGAAAGCGCGTTCGACCCGCTGGCCCGCACCACCAAGTTCATGCTGACCGAAGAGGCCCACCACATGTTTGTGGGCGAAAGCGGTGTCTCGCGCGTGCTGGCGCGCACCGCGCAGGTGATGAACGACCTCAAGACCGACGCCCCGGCCAAGGTACGCGCGGCGGGCGCCATCGACCTGGGCACCATCCAGCGCTACCTCAACTTCCACTACAGCGTGACCATCGATCTGTTCGGTGCCGACCAGTCCAGCAACGCCGCCACCTTCTACAGCTCGGGCCTCAAGGGCCGCTACGAAGAAGGCAAGCGAGGTGACGACCACATCCTCAAGGGCCAGACCTACAAGGTGCTGGAAGTGGTCAACGGCCAGCTGCAGGAGAAAGACGTGCCCATGCTCAACGCCCTGAACGAGGTGCTGCGCGACGACTTCATCAAGGACTCGATGGCCGGGGTGGGCCGCTGGAACAAGGTGCTCGAAAAAGCGGGTGTTCCCACGCGCCTGGCCGTGCCACACAAGGCTTTCAACCGCCAGATCGGCGCCCTCGCCGGCATCAAGATGTCGCCCGACGGCCGTGTGGTGAGCGAGGCGGAATGGACAGCCCGCAAGGCCGAATGGCTGCCCACGCCGGAGGATTTCGCGTTTGTTGCCTCGCTGATGGGGCGTGTGGTCGAGCCTGGCAAATTTGCAGGCTGGATTGCGCCACCGGTCATGGGCATCAACCGCCAACCTGTGGACTTCGAATACGTCCGGTTCGGCTGACCCGCCCACATGCCAGCGTTGCCCCGCAGCCCCATAGCAGGGAGCAGGGCAACATGGGCCGGGGCCCCACGTTTTTGCCGATAGCGCACCCCGCCCGCCTCCCGGTACAACCCCCATACCTACCGCGAGGCCTTCAGGAGAACAACCATGGATATGGCCGTCCAAACCGCCGTCATCAAGCAGCACCTGATCGACCCCGAGATCTGCATCCGCTGCAACACCTGCGAGGCCACCTGCCCGGTGGGCGCCATCACGCACGACGACAACAACTACGTCGTGCGGGCCGATGTGTGCAACGGCTGCATGGCCTGCATCTCGCCCTGCCCCACGGGCTCCATCGACAACTGGCGCACCATGCCGCAGGCACGTGCCTACAGCATCGAAGAACAGCTCACCTGGGAAGAGCTGCCGCCCGAACTCACACCCGATGAACTGGCCGCCGAGGGCGTAGCGCCCTCCACCGGGGATGCAGTGCAACCGTCCGCACCTGCGGCGCCCGTGGAGCCTGGCACGCAGGTGTTTCGTTCTGCCCAGTACGGCGCCACCGTGCCGCCCTGGTCGGCTGCTCACCCCTACACCAACCTGTTCCCGCCCAAAAGCCCTACCGAAGCCACCGTGGTCGGCAACTTCAACTGCACCGAGGCGGGTTTCGAGAACGAGACCCACCACGTGGTGCTGGACTTCGGCAGCATGCCGTTCCCGGTGCTGGAGGGGCAGTCCATCGGCATCATTCCGCCCGGCACCGATGCGCTGGGCAAGGCACACCACGCGCGCCAATACTCCATCGCCAGCCCGCGCAACGGCGAGCGGCCCGGGTACAACAACCTGGCCCTGACGGTGAAGCGCGTGACGCAGGACCATGACGGCCACCCCGTGCAGGGGATCGCCTCCAACTACATCTGCGACCTGAAGGTGGGCGACAAGGTGCAGGTGGTGGGGCCGTTTGGCAGCTCGTTCCTCATGCCCAACCACCCACGCTCGCACATCGTGATGATCTGCACCGGCACCGGCAGCGCCCCCATGCGCGCCATGACCGAGTGGCGCCGGCGCCTGCGCAACAGCGGCAAGTTCGAGGGCGGCAAGCTGATGCTGTTTTTCGGAGCCCGCACGCAGCAGGAGCTGCCGTACTTTGGCCCGCTGCAAAACCTGCCCAAGGATTTCATCGACATCAACCTGGCGTTCTCCCGCACCGCCGGGCAGCCCAAGCGCTATGTGCAGGACCTGATGCGCGAGCGCGCCGCCGACCTGGCCGCGCTGCTACGGGACGGCAGCAGCCACTTCTATGTGTGCGGCCTCAAGAGCATGGAAGAAGGCGTGGTGATGGCCCTGCGCGACATTGCCAACGAGGCCGGGCTGGACTGGGACACCGTGGGCGCGGCCCTGCAGCGCGAGGGCCGCCTGCACCTGGAAACCTACTGAGCCCCCGCCCCTTGGCGGGACCTCCAGCCCTGGCAGCCAAGACCCACCAGCCCTCCCTGGGTCATGGCACCCCCGGGGCAGGGCTCCTGCAGCAGCGCTGCGCCGTTTTGCCTCTCCCTCCAAGGGGTTCCGGACATGTAACACCTGCAACGCCCTCCCCGCCTGGGCGGGCCGGTTCGGCGTTCCTGCGAAAATAGCGGGCTTTGCCCACTGGGGACCCGTTCCCTGATGCCCCCGCGCCCGGAGCGATCCGGTGCGGGGTGCCAGCACAGTGAATGGCCTCCACGGGATGTACCTGCACCACCGACTCAACAGCTCACGCCTTGTTGTCCTGCTCCAGCAATGGGCGCGGGACGATGGCGCGCGGGCAACGCAGTTGCCGCAGCCCGATGTGGCGCACACGCTGAGCCAGTGGCTGGGCACGGTGGACGCCGTACAGCTCAGCCGGGCGCTGCATGCCATCGAATCCTTGCCAGAGGCAGGACACGCGGGGGCAGAGCCTGGCATCGCCATTGACTTGGCCGCACTGGACCGTTTTGTCCAGAAGGCCCAGGCGGACCTGTCCGCGCTGCTCACGGCCCGGGCTGCAGCCCCCAAGCCCCTGCGCGCACGGGCCGACAACACCCCCGTGGCGCTGCCCGACCCCGAAGCCGATGCAGACTTTGGTGCCCACGGCCCCCGCTACCTGGAGCTGCAGCGGCAGATGGACACACGGCTGCTGGCCTTGCGGGCCCAGGTGCGCCATGCCATCGCCAAGGGCCGCCCCGCCCTGCGGCAGCTGGCGGCCCTGGATGCCGTCATGGAGCAGATGCTGGGCGCGCGCGAGCAGCGGCTGTGGGCATCGCTGCCCAGCCACCTGGAGCGCCGTCTGGCCCACCGCCACCAGGCGCACCAACAGGTGCTGCAGGCCCGGGGCCTGGCCGACGAGCCGCAACGCTGGCGCCAGCCGGGCGGCTGGCTGTGGGCTTTTGAACAAGACATGCAGGCGCTGCTGCTGGCCGAGATGCAAGTGCGCCTGCTACCCATCACGGGGCTGCTGGAAGCCGCCCACAACGAGAAAACAGGACAACAGGAATGAACAAGAGTGTGATGCCCGCCGTCTTCGCCGTGGGCCTGGCGGCCGTGGGCTGGGTGGGCTGGGGCTTTGTCGGGACCAGCCCCCTGGCGCTGATCATGACGGCGGTGATTGGTGGGGTCTATGTGCTGGGGGCCTATGAGCTGCGGCAGTTCCGCGCCGCCACCCAGTCCCTGGGGCGCGCTCTGACCGACGGCTCGGCAGGACCAGCGCCGCTGGCGGACCTGAACGGCTGGCTGGGCCGCCTGGCCCCCGCCCTGCGCCACCCTGTGCGCCAGCGCATCGAAGGCGAGCGTGTGGCACTGCCAGGCCCAGCCCTCACGCCCTATCTGGTGGGCCTGCTGGTCATGCTGGGCATGCTGGGCACCTTCCTCGGCATGGTGATCACCTTCAGCGGCACCATGTCTGCGCTGGAAACCTCGTCCAGCCTGGAATCGATCCGCGCCGCACTGTCGGCCCCCATCAAGGGGCTGGGCCTGTCGTTTGGCACCTCGGTGGCCGGTGTGGCCGCCTCGGCCATGCTGGGCCTGCTGTCGGCGCTCAGCCGCCGCGAGCGGCTGGCGGCCGTGCGCCTGCTGGACGCACACATCCCCACGCTGTTCCGCCCCTTCTCGCCCGCCCACCGGCGTGACGAGATGCTGCACGCCCTGCAGACACAGGCCCAGGCCCTGCCCCTGATCGCCGAGCGCCTGCAGGGCCTGGCGGAAGGGCTGGAGCGGCGCAACGAACAGCTGGGCACCCAGCTGGTGACGCAGCAGCAAGAATTTCACCGCGAAGCCGCTGCCGCCTACACCCAGCTGGCCAGCGCCGTGGGCACCTCGCTGCAAGACAGCCTGGGCGCCAGCGCACGCCAGGCCGGCGAGGCCATCCGCCCCGTGGTGGAGCAGGCCATGGCCACCCTGGCCCAGGAGGCCCAGCGCTCGCACGACCGCCTGCGCGCCACCACCGATGCGCAGATGCTGACGCTGTCGAGCCAGTGGGAGGGCACGGCCCGCCAGGTGGCCGACACCTGGACCACCGCCTTGCAAAGCCAGACCCATACCCAGTCCACGCTGGTGGCCCAGCTAGAGCAGGCCCTGCAGACCGTGACCCAGGCGTTTGACCAGCGTTCCAGCACCCTGCTGGCCTCGCTGCAAGCTTCGGCCACCCAGTTGCAAGCCGCCCAGGCCGCCGCCGACGCGCAGCGCCTGGAAGGCTGGCGCGAATCCCTGAACGGCATGGCCACCACGCTCGCCGCCGAATGGCAGCAGGCCAGCGCCAAGACGGTGGCGCAGCAGCAGGGCGTGGGCCAGGCGCTGGAGGGCGCAGCCGCGCAGATCGGCCACACCCTGCACAGCGCCACCCAGGCGTTCGACCAGCGCGCAGATGCCCTGCTCGCCGCCTTGCAGGACACCGTAGCCCAATCGCACGCTGCCCAGCTGGCCACCGACCAGCAGCGCACGGAGGGCTGGAGCCGCACCATGGAAGGCCTGGCCAGCACCCTCAGCGCCGAATGGCAACAGGTGAGCGCACACACTGTGGCGCAGCAGCAGGCAGCCTGCCAGGCACTCGAAGGCACGGCCACCCAGATCGGCCACACGCTGCAAACCGCCAGCCAGGCACTCGACCAGCAGTCCAGTGCCTGGCTGGAGGCCCTGAACAACACCGTGGCCCAATCGCACACCACCCAGCTCGCAGCCGACCAGCAGCGGCTGGAGGCCTGGAGCCGCTCCATGGACGGCATGGCAGGCGCCCTGACGGCCGAGTGGCAGCGTGTGGGCAAGCAAGCGGTGGCCCAGCAGCAGGGCGTGTGCCAGGCGCTGGAGGCCACCGCCACCCAAGTCACCGAGCGCATGACCGAGCAGGTGGCGCGCACCCTGGGCAGCACGGCGGCGCTGATGGAGCAGTCGGACACACTGCTGCGCACGCGCCTTGCTACCGAGGCACAGTGGGTGCAGGCCCAGGGCCAGCGCATGGACGAACTCACCAGCGTGTGGCGCACCGAGCTGCAGGCCCTGCGCGACGCCGAAGCCCAGCGCGGCCATGCCGCCGTGGAGCGGCTCGACACGCTGCAGGCCGCCGTGGCACAGCACCTGGCCACGCTCGGATCAGCGCTGGAGGCGCCGCTCACACGCCTGCTGCAGACCGCGTCCGACGTGCCGCAGGCCGCGGCCGAGGTCATCAACCAGCTGCGCCAGGAGATGGCGCGCATGAGCGAGCGCGACAACACCGCGCTGGCCGAGCGCACCGCCATGGTGGAACAGCTGGGCACCCTGCTGCACGCCGTGAACGATGCCGCCGTGCAGCAGCGCGCGGCCATCGACGCCCTGGTCGGCTCCGCCGCCCGGGTACTGGAACAGGCGGGCGACCAATTTGCCCAGGCGCTGGGCGCACAGGCCGGCAAGGTGGACGAAGTGGCCGCCCATGTGGCCGCCAGCGCAGTGGAGCTGTCCAGCCTGGGCGAGGCCTTCGGCCATGGCGTGGGCCTGTTCAGTGCCAGCAACGAAAAACTGGTGGAAGGCCTGCAGAGCATCGAGGGCGCGATCAGCCAGTCGATGAACCGCAGCGACGAGCAACTGGCCTACTACGTGGCCCAGGCCCGCGAGGTGATTGACCTGAGCATCAGCGCGCAGCAGGGCATTGTGGAAGACCTGCGCAGGCTGCATGGCAACGCGGGCCGACCTGCCAGCGTGGCCGCAGCAGCTGCCGAGGGAGCCGCCGCGTGACCGGCCTGGACGACACCCCGGACGACAGCGCCGAACAAACCGCCCCCGTGTGGGCGGTGTTTGGCGACCTCATGGCGGGTTTGCTGGGCGCATTCGTGCTGATCCTGGCCGGGGTGCTGGTGGTACAGATCGACCTGGTGGCCAGCCTCAAGCAAGAGGTGGAAAAGCGCCAGCAGGAAGAACAGCGCCGTATGGCACTGGAGAAGGCCCTGGCCATCCCGCTGGCCAGCGGCCGGGTCACGGTGAACAACGGCCGCATCGGCATCAGCGGCAGCGTGCTGTTTGCCACGGGCTCCGACGAGCTGCGCCCCGAAGGTCGCCAGCTCCTCAAGAGCCTGGTGCAGCCCCTGCAGGTCTACCTGCGTGAGCGCGACGAAATGCTGATGGTGAGCGGTTTCACCGACAACACCACGCTGCTGCGCGGCCCTCACCAGCGTTTTGCCGACAACCTGGAGTTGTCGGCCCAGCGGGCCCTCACGGTAGCCCGCGCCCTCATCGACGAAGGCATGCCTTCGTCTCAGGTGTTTGCCGCCGCCTTTGGCGCCGAGCAGCCCGTGGCCGACAACGCCGATGAAAAAGGCCGCGCACAGAACCGGCGCGTGGAAATGGCCCCGGTGCCCAAGGCCTCGAACACACCAGCCCCGCGCCATGAATGAACAGCCCGGCGAGGCCATGCTAGAGACGCTGCGCGCCGAAGGCTTACAGCGCCACAACCCGGCCCGCTTCCACTACCTGGAGGTGTTGGCGCAGCGCGTGCCGGGCCAGCCCGCAGCCGTGCAGCAGGTGCTGGCGCCGCGGCTGGAGCAGGCCGTGGCCACCTATGCCTGCGAGGCCCGGTCTGCCGCCACCGCAGCGGCGGCACCCGGCGCGGGGGCAACCCCGGCAACTGCGGCGCCATCCCCCCTGGCCCGGCTCAACCGCGAGCTGATGGCCCGCGCATCGGCCGAGCCCCATGCCGCCACCACCGACGCCTTGCACGCCAGCGCAGGTGCACACCTGCCCGACATGAAAAGCGTGCGCCAGTTCAGCGAGGTCTGGTCCAAGATCTCGGCCGAGCAGCAGGTGGTGCAGGCCCTGCACCGGGGGCCCGAAAACGCGGGCCCGCTGAACTCGCACAAGCTCGTGCTGCGTTCGCTGAGCCTGATGCGCGCGCTGTCGCCCGACTATCTGCGGCGCTTCATGTCCCAGATAGACGCCCTGCTGTGGCTCGACCAGGCAGGCACCCGGGCGCCTGCACAGGCCGCGCGCACCTCGCGCAAGGGGCGCGGCAAGGTCTGAGTCCCCTCCCTAGCAGCCCTGGCTACACCGGCCCCGGGCTCACAGGCCGCGCAGCGCTCTCCAGCAGCCACAGCGCCGTGCGTGCGCGGGTCATGGCCACGTACAGCATGTTGCGCTCGCGGTAAGCCTCTGCATGCGAGGCCGGGCCCGGAAACCGTCCGCGCTCCACAAACGGCACGGCCACAAACATGAACTCGCGCCCCTTGCACGCCTCGACGCTCAGCAGGCGCAGGGTGACGGGCTCTTTGACCCGGTACATCGCAATGCTGGTGGTGGCCATGAGCGTGAGGCGCCCCAGAAACTCGCTTGCAGGCATGCCCTGCGCCAGCCGTGCCAGTTGCTCCAGGCTGGCCAGGCAGGCCTGCCGCTCCACACCATGGATGGCGGCATCGTCAAAGATGCGGCGCACCAGGGCATGGCTGAAAAACGCGCCGGCATCGGCCAGCACTTCCGGCCCGAGCGCCATGGCCCGGGCACAGGCGTCTGCCAGCGGTGGGGCATTGCGGTCCAGGGTGCCATGCACGATGTAGCGCTGCATCAGCGGCGCATTGCCATGCAGGGTCGCGGCCAGCTGCTGGCTTTCGCTGGCCCCCGGCCCCACGCTCCAGCCTGCATCGTCAAACTGGCCCTGGGCCAGCACATCGGGGTCCACAGCATCGGGCCGGGCATTGCGGCGGCCATAGTGCAACAGCCCCTGGATGGCGGCGGCCACGATCCCGGGGGTCAGGGGCCGCTCTGCGGCGCTGTCGCCGTCCAGCGCCCACATCAGCCCCAACACCAGGGCCACTTCGCGGCGCAGGTAGAAGGCGCCCATCCCCTGGCAGCCGTAGTGCACGCCTTCGTGCCCAAACACCCACTCCAGCAGAATGCTGTCCTGCGGGTTCCGCAGCACCACGTTCAGCGCGCTGTGCCCCCCCTTGTCGGATGTGTCAGCCCGCAGGCCGCCCCAGCCTTGAACAATCTGGGTGTGCAGCTCCACCAGCTGCTGCGCGCAGTGCGCGTCCGTGTCGTAGCGCAGGTGCACGAACGAGTCCGAACTCTGCGGGGCACACGCAAACTCCACCCCGAACAAGGGATTGAGGGCCGCGCAAATCTCCGCACCAAAGCGGCGCGTGGTGTTGATGCGCAGGACTTGTGTGCCCGCAGGCAGGCTGTCCCCCATGTGCTGCAGCGCTCCGCCAAACACCGAGAACGCGCCCTCGTGGATATGCTGATTGAAGTCGCCCGCGCCCACAAACACGCCGTTGTGGCTCTGCACCAGCTTGCGCAGAATCGTCAGCGCGCCCTCGTCGAGGTCGTGCAGCTCATCAAACAGCACCGCGCCATAGCGGCCCAGCAGCGGCTCGCAGGGCTGGTCCCAGCCCAGCAGGTCGATCTGGCGGCACAGCTCGAAGCTGCAGTCGCCCTCTGCATAGAAGTGGGGTTCGTGGTCCATGCCCACGCGCATGCGCTCGTAATGCCGCAGCAGGCGGTACAGGCCGTAGTCCAGGTCCTGCGCCGCACAAAAATCCCGCAGGTTGTCGCCCAGGTCCTCACACTGCTTGTCCAGTTGCCGCTTCTTGGCCAGGGCTTCGAAAGCCAGAAAGGCGTCGATGTCCACGTCCTGCGCCAGCACCGCATCGGCGTCGGGGTCCGCGCTGCGAGCCAGCTCCTGGCGCAGCGCCTGCTGGGCCTGCAGGATCAAAAAGCGCCGCTGCACCGGGTCATCGAGCTTGACCACCGGATCGCCCTGGGCCTTGAGCACCTGTTCGCTGAGCTGCTCGATCGTCAGGATCTCCAGGCTGGCGGGCACCGCGCCATGGAGCTTGAGAAACCGGTCGCGCAGCGCCGTCACCCCGGCGCGGGAATAGGCCAGCACCAGGATACGCCCCTGGGGCCCCAGGCCCGCCAGCAACTGGCAGGCCTTCATGCACAGCGTGGTGGTTTTGCCCGTGCCTGCCAGCGCACTGATGATGAGGGCCGGTGCGCTGGACTGCAGCACCTGCTGTTGTTCGCCGGTGGGCACGAACCACTGGCTGTTCCAGCTCCTGGCGGGGGGATGTGTCATTTCTTCGGGGCCATGTGGCAGACGGGGGCGCTATTGTCACCGGCCGTGGCCCACAGCGCCTGGGGGCTGCGCTGAAAGCACCTGCGTTGTCCAAGGCGCTGAAATTTCAAACAAAAAACGGCTTCTGCGCGCGATCCATATAGATTTTTAGCTATATATTTTATAGCAAACAAATCCAGGGGCCGGATGCACTGCGCCAACCAAGTGCGACGGGCTGCTAGTGTCCGGCCGACAGCCACCGCTCCACCAGCGGGTGCAGCACTTTCTTGCGCGTTCCTATCGCAAAGAAGTGCTCCTCCACCCCTTCGCACGCGCCCACCCGCTTCACGCCATAGCGGGCCGTCAGGTCGTCGTGCACCAGGCCTGCCATCGGAAACACCCCCATGCCCGCTGCACCAAAGGTCTTGAGCAGGGCGCTGTCCTCGAACTCGCCCACCACGTGGGGCTTGATGGCCATGCGCTCGAACCACTGGTCGATGCGGGCGCGCACTGCGGCATGGTGGGTGGGCAGCAGCACAGGCACTTGCGACAGCGACTGTGGAAACCCCCGCCGTGCAGCCGCCTGAAAGGGCGCAGGCGCATACCAGGCCAAGGGCGATGTGTCCAGCAGATGGCTGTAGACCTTCAGGTTGGGGTTGGGCGGCGCGGCGCGGTCGGCCAGCACCACGTCGAGCCGATGCAGCGCGAGGTCGCCCAGCAGGTCCTCGAACTCGTCCACCAGGCACAGCAGCCGCAGGTTGGGTTCCTGCATCACCGGCTGCATGAGGCGGCGCACGGCCAGTTTGGGCAGATCGTCGGAGATCCCCACCACCAGGCGCACTACGGGAGAGCCCACGGCATCCCGCACCGCCGCAGGCAACTGCTCGCCCAGCTGAAAAATTTGCTCGGCCTGGCGCATGGCGGCAAACCCGGCATCTGTGAGTGCCACCCCGCGCCCTGCGGGCTTGAGCAGCGCATAACCCAGAGAGCGCTCCAGCTCGCGCACCTGCGTGCTCACGGTCTGCACGGCCATGCCCAGGCGTTCTGCAGCGCGCGCAACCCCTCCTTCCTTGGCCACCACCCAGAAGTAGTAGAGATGCCGATAGCTGAAGTCGGGACCCATGGTTCGGTACCTTCCCGGTGTTCTCCGGTGTCTCTCCGGTTTTTCAGAACTGTTGCTTCTCAATTATCTGCTTTTACAAACCGGCTGCGCGGCTATCGTGGGGCTTCGTTGAGGCGCCTGGCGCAGGGCGCATGGCACCGCCACACCGATGCATGTGAAGGAGACCACCATGTTGAAAGTCCTTGTCCCCACCGATGGATCGCCCAAGTCACAACACGGCATACGCCACGTGATCAGCGAGTTCGAGAAGAACCCCGGCCTGGAGGTCCACGTCCTCAACGTCCAGCCACCGTTCTCCAAGCATGTGAGCGACTTCACCAACAGGAGCGATCGGGCCGACTTCCACCGCGAGCAGGCCGACCTCGCGCTTGCGCCGGTGCGGCAGGCCCTGGATGCGGCCGGTGTTCCCTACACCGTCCACTACGAGGTTGGCGACAAGGCCGACTGCATCGTGGCCGTGGCGCGCCGGCTGGCCTGCGACTGCATCCTGATGAGCACCGCGCGCAAGAGTTCGCTGGTGCGCCTGGTGGAGCACTCCATCACCAACCAGGTGATCGAACGCAGCACCGTGCCGGTGGAAGTGATCGCCGGTGAACCCGCCTCGAAACTCGAACGCTTTGGCATCCCCGCAGGGGTAGGGGCGGGCATCCTGGTGCTGTGGATGGCTGCCAGCTAAGGCACCGCGGCGGGGCCGCCAGAGCGCGCCCGCCCCTTTCTCCTCCGCCACACAGCACGGCGAGGCACGCCGCCCCAGGGGCTACAGATGCACACCATCGAATCCTTGGCCACCGCCCCGATGTGGGCCGGGTTCATCGCCTTTGTGCTGACCATGCTGGCGCTGGACCTGTTCGTGCTCGGTGGCAACAAGGCCCACCGCGTGTCGGCCAAAGAGGCCGCGAGCTGGGCCACGGCCTGGGTGGCCATGGCCAGCACCTTCGGCGCCCTGTTGTGGTGGTACCTGGACAGCACCGTCGGCCGCGAAATCGCCAACCGCAAGGCGCTGGAGTTTTTCACCGGCTACCTGATCGAGCAGGCCCTGTCGGTGGACAACATGTTCGTGTTTGTGATGATCTTCACCTACTTCGCCGTCCCGCGCGAACTGCAGCGCCGCGTGTTGCTGTATGGCGTGTTGGGGGCCATCGCCATGCGCGCAGTCATGATCCTGGGCGGCGTCTGGCTGGTGTCTGAATTCGCCTGGGTGCTGTATGTGTTCGGCCTGTTCCTCGTGGTCACCGGCGTCAAGATGCTGGTCATGGCCGACCAGAAACCCGACCTGGACCAGAACCCCCTGCTGCGCTGGCTGCGCGGCCACATGCGCATCACGCCCGGTTTTCATGGCCAGGCCTTTTTTGTGAACATCAATGGGTTGCGGTACGCCACCCCCATGTTCCTGGTGCTGGTGATGATCGAGGCCAGCGACCTGGTCTTTGCGATGGACAGCATCCCGGCGATCTTTGCCGTGACCACCGATCCGTTCATCGTGTTCACCTCCAACATCTTCGCCGTGATGGGGCTGAGGGCGCTGTACTTTCTGCTGGCCGACATGGCCGAGCGTTTTCACCTGCTCAAGTACGGCCTGGCGCTGGTGCTGATCTACATCGGCGGCAAGATGCTGGCCATGCCCTGGTTCCACATGCCGGTGCAATGGTCGCTGTCCATCGTGGGGGCGATCATCCTGATCTCGGTGGTGCTCAGCCTGAAGTTCTCAGGCCACAGGCCACCCCGGAGCGCATCATGACCACCACGGCCCTGCCAGACGCCCTGCCCGCGCCCGACCTGACACGGCGCGACAGCATGGGCCGCCTGGTTGCCGCGACCTGGCACAGCGCAGGCGCCAGCCCGGCGGGCACCGGCCGTGCACGCTGGCTGGTGGCGGTAGACGGCTCGGCCTGCGCATTGCGCGCTGCTGCGATGGCCGCACGCCTGGCGGCGCTCGCGCCCCACGCCGAGGTGGATCTGGTGCATGTAGAACCCTGGCTGAGCCAAGAGGCTGCCGAAGCCGAGCTGATACAACGCAGCTGGACCGCCATGGCCCCCGCCCGCCAGCTGCTGGAGGCCGCCGCACTGCACTGGCACCTGCATGCCCTCATGGGGGGCGACGCCGCAACAGAAATCGTGGGCCTGGCCCATGCCCTGGACAGCAGCGGCCTTGCCATCGGCTCGCAGGGCCTGACTGCTGCGGAGTCCCTGTTCATGGGTTCTGTGGGGTACAAGATCCTGCACTTGGCCAGGGGGCCGACCCTGGTGGTGCGATGAAACTCCCTCGCCGTCACTCCACCGTGACGCTTTTGGCCAGGTTGCGGGGCTTGTCCACATCCGTCCCCCGTGCACAGGCCGTGTGGTACGCCAGCAGCTGCAGCGGCACCACATGCAGCAGTGGGCTCAAGGGGCCGTAGTGTTCGGGCATGCGGATCACGTGGATGCCTTCGCTGCTTTCAATGTGGGTGTCGCCATCGGCCAGCACATACAGCACCCCGGCGCGGGCGCGCACTTCCTGCATGTTGCTCTTGAGCTTTTCGAGCAGGGCGTCGTTGGGCGCGACGGTGACCACCGGCATGGCGCTGGTCACCAGGGCCAGGGGGCCATGCTTGAGTTCACCTGCGGGGTAGGCTTCGGCGTGGATGTAGCTGATTTCCTTGAGCTTCAAGGCGCCTTCGAGCGCGATGGGATAGTGCAGACCCCGGCCCAGGAACAGCGCGTTTTCCATGCGGGCAAAATCTTCGGCCCAGCTGATGAGCTGGGGTTCCAGCGCCAGCACGGCCTGCAGGGCCACAGGCAGGTGGCGCATAGCCTTGAGGTGGGCGGCTTCCTGCGCTTCGCTCAGGCGGCCCTTGGATTGCGCCAGGGCCAGCGTGAGCAGGAACAGGCCCGCCAGCTGCGTGGTGAAGGCCTTGGTGCTGGCCACGCCGATCTCGACCCCGGCACGGGTGATGTAGGCGAGCTTGCATTCGCGCACCATGGCGCTGGTGGCCACGTTGCAGATGGTCAGCGTGTGTTGCATGCCCAGGCTCTGCGCGTGGCGCAGCGCGGCCAGGGTGTCGGCGGTTTCGCCGCTCTGGGTGATGGTGACGACCAGCGTGCGCGGGTTGGGCACGCTGGTGCGGTAGCGGTATTCGCTGGCCACCTCCACCTGGGTGGGGATGCCCGCGATTTCTTCGAGCCAGTATTTGGCCGCGCAACCGCTGTAATAGCTGGTGCCGCAGGCCAGGATGAGCACGCTGTCGATCTCCTTGAACACGCGCCAGGCGGCCGCGCCGGGCTGGCCGTTTTGGCCTGCGCCGTCGAACAGTTCGGGCACGATGCCTTCCACGCCCTCCAGCGTGTCGGCAATGGCGCGCGGCTGCTCGAAGATTTCCTTTTGCATGTAGTGGCGGTAGGGGCCCAGCTCGGCCGCGCCACTGTGGGCCTGCACGGTGCGCACAGGGCGCTGCGCGGGGGTCAACGCGGCGCCGTCCTTGCCCACGATCCAGTAGCGGCCCAGCTGCAGGTCCACCAGGTCGCCTTCTTCCAGGTAGACGATCTGGTCCGTCACGCCCGCCAGGGCCATGGCGTCGCTGGCCAGAAAATGCTCGGCCCCTGCGCTTCCAACCCCCAGGATCAGCGGCGAGCCCGCACGCGCACCCACCACGCGGTGGGGTTCGTCCTTGTGGATCACGGCGATGGCGTAGGCGCCATGCAACTCAGCCACGGTGGCCTGCACGGCTTCGAACAGGTCGCCGCTGTAGTGGCTGTCCACCAGGTGGGCGATGACCTCGGTGTCGGTCTGGCTGGCAAACACGTAGCCGCGTGCCTGCAGGGCGCGGCGCAGTTCTTCGTGGTTCTCGATGATGCCGTTGTGCACCAGGGCCACGCGGCCCGCCTGCTGGGTAGCAGCGTCTGCGCCCAGGCCATGGCTGAAATGGGGATGGGCGTTGTGCACGGCCGGGGCGCCATGGGTGGCCCAGCGCGTGTGGGCGATGCCGGTGGCGCCATCGACATGTTCGGCCTGTACCTGCTCCAGCAGCTCGGCCACGCGGGCCGTGCTGCGTGCGCGCTGCAGCCCGCCGCGCTCGGTGCCGTGGCGCGATGCGTCGATGCTGGCGCCGTGCACCGCCACGCCGCAGGAGTCATAACCCCGGTACTCCAGCCGCTGCAGGCCCTGCACGAGGATGGGAACGATGTTGCGCGTAGAGACTGCGCCGACGATGCCGCACATGGTGAATGCCTTGGTTGGAAAACGATGGAGCGATGGTAGGCAGCCACCAAAGAAATGTTTGATTGATATTTAAACAAATTTGAACTTAAATTTCACCAAACCAGATGATTGAAATTTGAGTTCAAAATACCAACAATGACGGAACAAATCACACTGGATGCTACCGACCTGCAGCTGCTCAACCTGCTGCAGACCGACGCCGCACAAAGCAACCAGGCGCTGGCCGAGCAAGTGCATGTGTCGCCCCCTACCTGCCTGCGCCGCGTCAAGCGCCTGCAGGACGCGGGGCTGATCGAGCGCCAGGTGGCCATCCTGCAGCCCGACCGGCTGGCCGCCCTTCAAGGCCACGGGCTGGCCTGCATCGTCGAGGTGTCGCTGGACCGCCAGGGCGCCGAGCAGCTCGACGCCTTCGAGGCGCGCGCGGTGGCCGACGACGCCGTGCAGCAATGCTGGCGCGTATCGCCCGGCCCGGACTTTGTGCTGGTGGTGCACGCTCGCGACATGCCGGGGTATCTGGCGCTGTCGCAGCGGCTGTTCACCGGCGACGCCAATGTGCGGAATGTGAAGGCCTTCTTTGCCACCCGGCGCGCAAAATTTGACACAAAAGTGCCTCTTGCGCGCGACTGATAAGCGCTTATAGCTATCAAATTTGATAGCCAGAAGCCCCGCCAGAGCGCTTGGCGCCAGATGGTCATTTCTTGCTGGCATCGCCCGGATGTGCGTTGTAAGCTCCCGCGCATCCTTGACCTTTGCCCGTGCGGGCGCTCCCACAGACCGATGCCAACCTCCCGACGCCAGATGCCCCGCCGCATCTATCCACTGCGCGTACTGGGCATGGGGCTGGGCGGCATGGTGGTGGGCGTGGTGCTGTGGGAGCGCCAGGCCTCCACCCTGGCATGGCTGTGCATGGCGCTGCCCTGCTTTGCCTGGCCCCATGTGGCCTACCTGCTCACCCTGCGCAGCGCCGACCCCTACCGCACCGAAACCCGCAACCTGTTCATCGACTCGGCCATGACCGCTGCGTTGGTGCCGCTCATGCATTTCAACCTGCTGCCCAGCGTGCTGCTGGTCACCCTGACGCTGGTGGACAAGATCACCACCGGCATCCGGGGGCTATGGGCCCGCGCCCTGGTGGTGATGCTGGTGGCGGGTGCCGCCAGCACCCTGCTCACCGGCATGCATTGGGCGCCCGAGACCTCCATGCGGGTGATGGTGGCCTGCCTGCCGGTGATGGTGCTGCACACGCTGTCCGTCAGCATCGTGAGCTATCAGCTCATCCGCAAGGCCACGCACAACAACCTGATGCTGGACGAGCTGCGGCGCGTGGATGCGCTCACCGGCCTGTTTGGCCGTGGCCACTGGCAGGAACAGGCCGAAGCCGCGCTGCGCCGCCACCACACCACCGACGAACCCGCCTGCATGCTGATGCTGGACATCGACCATTTCAAAAGCATCAACGACCTGCACGGCCACACCGTAGGGGACGAGGTGATCCGTGCCCTGGCCCATGTGGTGCGCGGCCATGTGCGCGCGGGTGACTGCGCGGGGCGCTTTGGCGGCGATGAATTTGCCATCGTGCTGCCCGGCATGCACGCCCGCGACGCCCTGGCCATTGCCCAGCGCATCCGCGAGCAGACCGAATGTGTGCGGCTGCGCCACCTGCCCGATCTGCGCATCACCAGCAGCATTGGCGTGGCCCCGGCCGACCACCGCCACAGCAACCTGCGCGCCTGGATCGATGCTGCCGACGCGGCGCTGTATGTGGCCAAGCACGAGGGGCGCAACCGCGTGTCGGGCTACATGGAGCCCGCGCTGGCGCCAGCTGTCTAAACGCGTTTTTCTACAGAGCCCCTGGCTCTTGCGCTGCCTCAGCAGCCAAAGCGGCCACAGGCCACTCCATCCGCACCGTGCAGCCCGCCCCCGGCGCCGCCGTGGCGGCGACCGTGGCGCCATGGCGCTGGGCAATCGCGCGGCACAGCGCCAGCCCAGCGCCCACGCCGTCAAACTCGGTCTCGCGGTGCAGGCGCTGGAACACGCCGAACAAAGCGCCCGCACGCGCCGGGTCAAAGCCCACGCCGTTGTCCTGCAGCGTGAAAGCCACGCTGCCTGCCGGTGCCGCATCGGCCCGCAGGGTGATGCAGGGCTGGGCCACCGGACGTGTGAACTTGAGCGCGTTGCCCAGCAGCTGCACCAGCAACTCCTGCAGCAACACCGGGTCGGCCTGCAACGTAGGCAGGTTGGCATCCACCCGCCATTCCACGGCACGCCCCGCCTCGGCAGGGGCCAGAGTGGCGCGCGCCTGGGCCATCGCATCGGCCAGCGGCACAGGCTGCAGGCGCAGCGGGGCGCGGCTGGCGCGCACCAGGGCTTGCAGCCCGTCGATCATCAGGCCCATGCGCCGGGCGGACTGGTCCATGGTGGCCAGAAAGCCCAGTGCCTCCTGCACCTCGGCGCCCTGCAGCACCTCGGGCGGCAGGTCGCCCAGCACCTCGCGCACCAGCGTGCCGTACGAGGTCACATGCCGCAGCGGCGCGCGCAGGTCGTGCGAGACGGCGCGCACAAACTCCTCTTGCGCAGCCGCCATCTCGGCCACCTGCTGCTGGCTGCGGGCCAGTTCGGCGCGCAATTTCTGCAAGGTGTGTTGGGTGTCTTCGTCGTTCATGGACATGTATTCACCCTCATGAAAACTGACGCGGCCGCTGCGAGTGCACCCGTGGAACTGGCTTTGCCAGGCCACGGGGTGCGTCCCCCTCCCGAAGGAGAGGAGGAAGGCGCGCAGCGGCTCAGGGGGTGTTTCACTTCTTTGGCCGGGCCCAATTGGCAATGCTGACCTGCTTGCCCCGCGCCACGCTCAGTGCGCCTGGTGCCGTGCTCTTCGTGATGGTGCTGCCACCGCCCACCGTGCCGCCTGCGCCAATCGTCACCGGTGCCACCAGCACGCAGTTGCTGCCCACATGCACATCGGCCTCGATCACCGTGCGGTGCTTGTTGGCGCCGTCGTAGTTGGCGGTGATGCTGCCCGCGCCGTAGTTCACGCGCTCGCCCACAGTGGCATCGCCCAGGTAGGCCAAGTGGTTGGCCTTGGCGCCGTCGGCCAGGGTGGAGTTCTTCACTTCCACAAAGTTGCCAATGTGCACTTCGCGGCCCAGTTGGGCGCCGGGGCGCAGGCGGGCAAAGGGGCCGATCAGCGCGCCCTCGCCCACGGTGGCTCCGGCCTTTTCGCCGTCGATGTGGGTGTAGGGGTGGATCACCGCGCCCGCCGCGATGCGTGCGTTGGCAATGCAACAGTGGGCGCCAATGCTCACGCCCTCGCCCAGCTCCACGCGGCCGGTGAAGACGCAGTTCACGTCGATCTCCACGTCCTGCCCACAGACCAGCTCGCCACGCACTCCGGTGCGGGTGTCGTCGCGCAGGTCAAAGCGGGCGGGGTCGGCCAGGCGCACGCCCTGCTCCATCAAGGCGCGGGCCTGGCGCAGCTGGTGGGCACGCTCCAGTTCGGCCAGTTGCAGTGGGCTGTTGACGCCTGCCACCTGCAGCGCATCGCTGATGCGGTGGGCCACCACGGGCACACCATCGGCCACGGCCATGGCAACGATGTCGGTCAGGTAGTACTCGCCCTGGGCGTTGTTGTTGGAGAGCCGCGCCAGCCAGGGCGTGAGCAGCCGCGCGGGCACGGCCATGATGCCGCTGTAGACCTCGGTGATGGCGCGCTGGGCGTCGCTCGCGTCCTTGTGCTCGACGATGCCTTGCACGGCGCCTTCGGCATTGCGCACGATGCGGCCGTAGCCCGTGGGGTCGGGCAAAGTGACGGTGAGCAGCGCCAGTCGCTCGCCACCGCTGGCAGCCACCAGGGCGCGCAGGGTGTCGGCCTGGGTCAGGGGCACATCGCCCGAGAGGACGACTGCCGTGCCATCGTCACGCAGGTGGGGCACGGCCTGCTGCACCGCGTGGCCCGTGCCCAGTTGGGGTTCCTGGCGCACAAATTTCAGGTCAAAACTGCCGTCTGCGCGCGCTGCACCTGCGCAAGCAGCTTCTACTTCTATAGCACCATGGCCTGTGATGACGATGGCGCTGCGCGCCTGCAGGTGCGCGGCCTGGTCCAGCACATGGTGCAGCAGCGGGCGCCCAGCCAGGCGCTGCAGCACCTTGGGGAGGCGGCTTTTCATGCGCGTGCCTTTGCCGGCCGCCATGATGAGGATGTCGAGTGGGGTCATGAAAATGGAATGGGGTTGCGCAGCACAAGCCCGGCGCGCGGGCGTTGCGTGGATTATCGACTGCGGCCCACAGGGCGCAAAATGCTACGCAAACCATAGCTACCTGCGCACGAGGGACTGGCGCCAGCGGCATGTTTGACCCCCACCTTCCGCAGCGAAGGCTCTACAGCAGCGGCATCAGCCGGGGCGGCGTGTCGTAGTACTCGGCGATGCGCGCGAGAGCCCGGGTGTTGAGCAGGCGCAAGCGGCCGTTCTTCAGCTCATGCAAGCCCAGCAGCGACAGGCGCCGCAGCGTCTTGTTGGTGTGCACCAGCGACAGCCCGAGCGCGTCGGCAATGTGCTGCTGGTTGAGCGGGAAAGCCACCGAGCCGTCCTCCACCAGCCCGATGCGATCGAGCAGGCGGTACAGGTGCATCAGCAGCATGGCCACACGCTCGGTGGCGTTGCGGCGGCCGACGGTGAGCAGGTTGTCGTCCACATGGCCCTCTTCGTGCGCCGACAGCCAGGTGATGTCGTAGCCCAGGCGCGGATGCTCGCGGAACAGCGCCCACAGGCTGTCGTTCTGAAACACGCACAGCGAGCAGTCGGTCAGCGCCTCGATACCGTGGGCCGATACCTCGCCAAACTCCTGCTGCAGCCCCACAAGGTCGCCGGGCAGCAAGAAGTTGAGGATCTGGCGGCGCCCGTCGCTCAGCGACTTGTAGCGGAACGCCCAGCCCAAATACAGCGTGAACAGCTTGGCGTTGGTCTGGTTCTCACGCACCAGCGCGCCGCCTGCTTCCACGGCGAGGCTCTCGCTGCGAAAGCCCTGGATGAAGTCCAACACCTCAGGCTTCACCGCTGTGAAAGCGCCGGTCTTGCGCAACCGGCAATTGCTGCAGGCCGGGGGGCACACGTTGGCGGGCAAGGTGACGTTCATGGGGAATCGATTCTAGGGACGGAAATCACGCGAAAACCGCTGGTTGCGACAAAGCTGCACGCCTGGCAGCGCCGCTGCCGCCCCTATGTCTTTTGACATTGCGCGGACACCTTGAGCCCCCTACATTGGGCTGCACCTATGCACCTATCCCCTGCCCTTTACGAGGTCCTCTACGTGAGCACCATCGCCCCCGAGCAACCACTGAGCGTGGTCGCAGAGATTGCCGGGCGCGCGCGCCAGGTCAACGTGGAGCTTGACGTGACGGGCCTGCTGATTTTTGACGGACAACGCTTTTGCCAGCAGCTGGAGGGCCCGCAAAAAGCCGTGCTCAAGCTGATCGAGCGCATCCGCAACGACCCCCGCCACATCAACATCGAGGTGCTGCACCACGGCCCGCTGGCGGGGCGGCGCTTTCAGCACTTCAGCCTGGCGTTCAGCACCGTGGAAGATGTGGAGGCGCTGGCCCGCATGGAACTGCTGGACGGGGATGCGGCCATGGCCGCGTTCGAGGTCGTGCGGGGCGAGCTGGTGCTCTGACCCGCCGCCTCGCGCTTCCTTCCAGGCATCACGCAGCTTCGGTCCAACGCCGCAGGATCAACGTGGCATTGACGCCGCCAAAACCAAAGCCATTGACCATGGCGTGCGTGAGCGCCATGGGCCGGGGGCGCAGCGCCACCAGGTCCAGCCCCTCGGCCAACGCATCGGGCGTGTGCAGGTTCAGCGCGCCAGGCACCACCTGGTCGCGCAGCGCCAGCGTGGTGAAGATGGTGGCCACCGCACCCGCCGCGCCCAGCAGGTGGCCCGTGGCCGACTTGGTGGAAACGATGGCGGGCCCTGCCCCCGTGCCGAACACGCGGCGGATGGCGGCGAGTTCGCCCCGGTCGCCCACCGGGGTGGAGGTGGCGTGGGCATTGAGGTGCTGCACCTCATCAGCCCGCAGTCCCGCCTGCGCCAGCGCGGCGGCCATGCTGCGCGCGGCGCCGTCGCCATCTTCCGGCCCCGAGGTGATGTGGTACGCGTCGGCCGATGTGCCGTAGCCCACCAGCTCGGCCAGCGGCTGCGCGCCGCGTGCGAGGGCGTGGTCCAGCGCCTCGATCACCAGCATGCCTGCGCCCTCACCCATCACAAAGCCGTCGCGCTGCGCATCGAACGGGCGTGAGGCCTGCTCGGGCGTGGCGTTGAACCCCGTGGACAGCGACTTGGCCGCCGCAAAGCCGCCCAGGCTCACGCGGTCGATGGCGGCCTCGCTGCCACCACACACGGCGATATCGGCCTCGCCGCAGCGGATCAGCCGGGCCGCGTCGCCCAGCGCCTGCACGCTGGCGGCGCAGGCCGTGACCGGTGCGCCCAGCGGCCCCTTGAGCCCGTGGCGGATGGACACCTGCCCCGCCGCCAGGTTGACCAGGAACGACGGCACAGTGAACGGCGACAGCCGCTGCGGCCCGCGCGTTTCGGTGGTGCGCACCGCATCGGCAATTGCGCCAAAGCCGCCAATGCCCGATGCGATGACCGTGGCCGTGCGCGCGAGCGCCGACTCGTCACCCCCCACCACCGGCCAGCCCGCCTGGGCCAGCGCCTGGTCGGCAGCGCCCAGCGCGAAGGGGATGAAGCGGTCCATCTTGCGCTGGTCCTTGGCCGAGACGATGGCATCCACATCCCAGCCGCCCTCAGGGTCCTCAGACAGCGGCAGCACCCGCCCGGCCACCTTGGCCGGCACCCCTTCGGTCACGGCCTCGGGCAGCACGGTGATGCCCGAGCGGCCCGCCAGCAGGCGCTGCCAGGCCAGCTCGACATTGCAACCCAGTGGTGACACCAGGCCCATGCCGGTGATGACGACGCGGCGCATCAGCGGGCCGCTCCGTGCGCGGCGGGCGCCAAGGCGCTGCGGTGGGAAAGAGGGCTGGGGGTCATGGAATCACCTCGCTGGTTGCCGCCCGGCGCCTCTGCGGCCCCGGAGTTACCGGGGGCCTGCGGCAGCCCGGTGGCGGGCCACGCGGTCACGCTGCCACAGAAGGGGCGGGCATTTATGATTGGGGTCGTCATCATAAACACAAAACACCGCTTTGCGTGCGGTCGCAATCAATAGAAGGCCAATCCCATGAAAGTCTCCAAGGCACAGGCCGCCGAAAACCGCCAGGGCATCCTGGACGCCGCCGCCCGGCTCTACCGCGAGCGCGGCCTGACCGGCGTGGGTGTGGCCGACATCACACGCGACGCCGGGCTCACCCATGGCGGGCTGTACCGGCATTTCGAGTCGAAGGACGCCTTGGTGCGCGAAGCCTGCGCCAGCGCGTTCGACTGGTCGATTGCGCCGCTGGACGGCCACACGCCCAACGCCAGCGTGGCCGACCGTATCAAAAGCTACCTCTCGCCCCAGCACCGCGACACCCCCGGCAGCGGCTGCCCCGCCGCCGCGCTGGCGGTGGACGCAGCGCGCGCGGGGCCTGAACTCTCCCAGGTGTTTGCCGAAGGCATCGAGCGCAACATCCAGCGTTTTGCGCAATTGCTGGCCGACAGCGCGCCTTCCGTGCCTGCTGCAACCACCCCGCAGGAGGCCGACGAAGCGGTAGCCACCGCAGCCACCCACCGCGCGCACGCCATGCAGGTGCTGGCCACCATGGTCGGCGGCCTGGTGCTGGCCCGCGCCACGGCGGCCGCGCAGCCGGGGTTGTCTGAGGAGATTCTAATTACCCTGCAGGGCCAGCTGATCCAGTGGCTGGAGGCACCAGGCGCTGAAGGCCGGTGAGCAGGAGGAGATCAAACGCTATCAAAAAAAGAGCTTCTTGCGCCGCATGGATGCGCGTAAGAAGCTCTTTTGAACATGAACCGAGAGGCCATCTGGCAGGCGTCATGCTGCGCCGCAGCCCCTCAGCGGGAGGGGTCAGGCGCAGCAGGCGTCGCTGGCCACCGCCACCGATGGGCTGCCAAAAGCCGCGCGGCGCCACCAGGGGGTGGCGGTGCTGGCCACTTCTACCGGCGTGCGTGTGAAGCGGTACTGCAGGCGCTGCTGGCCCACAGGCTCGACCACGGCGTGCTGGCCAGCGGCCAGCCAGAGGGTCTGGCCGGCGTGCAGGAACACGTCACCGGCTTCGGCGCCCGTGCCGTAGGGGCCGGCATCCAGCGTGACCCAGGCCTGACCTTCGGCGATGCGCAGGGCCATGGGCGCGCGGGGCGTGAGGCTGAGGGCCTTGCCTGGCAGCAAGGTGCTGGCACCGTGTGCGGCAGCAGCCGTGGCAGCGGTGGAAAAGAACTTGAAGGTCTGCGAGGTGGTCATGTGAATCTCCGGGTTTACCCTTGATGGACTCTATGGTGCTCTGTGCTAGCCGCAGCGTCCAATGAAAAGGAATGCACCAATTGATGCTCTTCTTGCATGTCGTGCTCAAGCGGGCTTGCTTTCTCGCGGTGCCGCTATCCGAATGAGAGCAAAACGGGCGATTCCCAGCACCAGACGCCCTCCGGCGCCAAGTGCCTGGCCCCCCGCCAACCCCACGGCGCGCCCGCCCTGGGCCAGGGCCTGCACGAGGTCGCGCAGGGGCTGGACCACGCCACATTCCCATTCGGCCCCGGGCCGCTGGGCGCGCTGGCCCTGCGCAGGCACCGGGGCGGGGGCGCCATGCCAATGGAAGGCCACCTCCTCGCCGGGCTCGCCTGAAGGGCTCCAGGCCTCCATCACCACATGCTGGCCCGCCGGAATGTCAAGGCGGTCACCAGCCTGCAGCAGGTGGTCAGCCACGCCAAGGAGCAAATCTGCGGGCATGTCAGCGGGCTGGTGGCTGGGCAAGGTCCCGCTCAGCGTGAGCCAGACGCGGCCCTGGGCAATCTCCAGCACGCTGCGCTCATGCGGGTGCAGCGACAGGGCACGGCCGGGGGTCAGTTTCCAGCAACCGGCCGCAGAACGGCCAGCCACGGCGGCTTGCACAGATTGTTGCGATTCCAGAACGTTGCGGGCGGACATGACAGACTCCTTAGGGTGGATAAAACAGGTGTTTCGGAGCATGAATAGTGATCCTTGCGCCACACACAGTCCAATGAAAACGCGGTACGCTATTCATTCCATCAACGCATGAATCAATTCCCTCCGGGAGCCCCGCCATGGCCTCTGCCGAATACTCCCCCGCCGTTCTGCGCACCCGCCCCGTGGCCACCGGCCACTGGCGCGCCTTTCTGGCGGTGGCACGGCACCTGAACTTCCGCGCCGCAGCCGATGAGTTGGCGCTCACCCAGTCGGCCGTGAGCCGCCAGATCCAGGCGCTGGAGGAAGAGGTGGGTGTGGCGCTGTTCCTGCGCCACACGCGCGCGGTGGAGCTGACCAGCGCGGGCGCGCAGCTGCAGCGCGCGGTGGGCCCGGCGCTGGAGCGCATGGACGCCGCCGTGCGCCTGGTGCGCCAGACGGCCGGGCGCCGCAGCGTGGCCATCACCACCTGGGCGAGCTTTGCGTCGATGTGGCTGATTCCTCGCATGGAGGAGTTCCAGCGCGACAACCCGGGCATCGACATCCGCATCGATGCCACCGATGTGCCGGTGGACCTGGAAACCTCGGACGTGGACCTGGCCCTGCGCTATGCCATGCCCAGCCAGTCAATCACGCAAGGCGGCCAGCGCCTGTTTGGTGAGCAGCTGGCCGTGGTGGCCAGCCCCTGGCTGCTCAAAAGTGGCAAGCCGCTGCGCACGCCCGCCGACGTGTCCCAATTCACGCTGATCGAGGCGGGCGATGCGCACCGCAGCCAGCAGCTGGAGTGGCTGAGCTGGCGCCGCTGGTTTGACGCGCGCGACCTGGCCAAGCTGCAGCCCGAGCGCTGGCTGTATTTCAACTACGCGCACCAGATCGTGCAGGCCGCGCTCAGCGGCCAGGGCCTGGCGCTGGCACGCATGCCGTTGATTGCGGACGCGCTGGCCTCGGGCGACCTGGTGGAGGTGCTACCCGGCCACCGCATCGACTCCCCCCTGGCCTACTGGCTCATGGTGGGCCCGCGCAGCCTGCACCGGCCAGAGATCAAGGCGTTCTGCGCCTGGCTGCAAGTGCAGGCCGAGGCCACCCGCCAGGCGATTGGCGATGTACCCGACCCGGATCTGAACGACAACCTGGACGGTGCCTGAAAAGAAAAAAGCGCCGGCCTGCGCAGGCTCGGCGCTTTTGCTTCTATTTTTATAGCATTCACCGCTTATCCAGCGCACGGCGAAGGCCCATTTGGCTCAAAGAATCAGGCCAATGTGACCCGCGCGAACTTGCGCTTGCCCACCTGCACCACGTAGGTGCCTGCAGTCAGCTTCAGGCCCTTGTCGCTGACCACGCCGCCATCCACACGCACGCCGCCGCCGTCGATCAGGCGGTTAGCCTCGCTGCCCGAGGGCGCCAGGTTGGCCTGCTTGAGCAGCGCGCCAATGCCCAGCGGTGCGCCGGACAGGCTCAGTTCGGGGATCTCATCGGGCACGCCGCCCTTGCTGCGGTTGATGAAATCCTGCTCGGCCGCATCGGCCGCTGCCGCACTGTGGAAGCGCGTGGTGATCTCCTTGGCGAGCATCACCTTGGCGTCCTTGGGGTTGCGCCCGCCCGCCACCTCGGCCTTGAGCGCGGCAATCTCGGCCAGGCTCTTGAACGACAGCAGGGTGAACCAGTCCCACATCAGGGTGTCGCTGATGGACAGCACCTTGGCGAACATGGTGTTGGCGTCTTCGGCAATGCCGATATAGTTGTTCTTGGACTTGGACATCTTGTCCACGCCGTCCAGGCCCACGAGCAGCGGCATGGTGAGCACACACTGCGGTTCCTGGCCATATTCCTGCTGCAGATGGCGGCCCATGAGCAGGTTGAACTTCTGGTCCGTGCCGCCCAGCTCCAGGTCGCTCTTGAGCGCCACCGAGTCGTAGCCCTGCATCAGCGGGTACAAGAACTCGTGCACCGCAATGGACTGGCCGGTGGTGAAGCGCTTGTGGAAATCGTCGCGCTCCATCATCCGTGCAACGGTGTAGCGGGAGGCCAGCTGAATCATGCCGCTCGCGCCCAGGGGTTCGCTCCACTCGCTGTTGTAGCGGATCTCAGTGCGGGCCGGGTCCAGCACCATGCTGGCCTGCTTGTAATACGTCTCGGCGTTCACCTTGATCTGCTCGGGCGTGAGCGGCGGGCGGGTGCTGTTGCGGCCCGAGGGGTCACCGATCAGGCTGGTGAAGTCGCCGATCAAAAAGATGACCTGGTGGCCCAGATCTTGCAATTGCCGCATCTTGTTCAGCACCACGGTGTGGCCGATGTGGATGTCGGGCGCGGTGGGGTCCAGCCCCAGCTTGATGCGCAACGGCTGGCCTGTGGCCTCCGAGCGCGCCAGCTTCTTGACCCATTCGTCCTGCGGCAGCAGTTCCTGCACGCCGCGCAGCGAGATTTCGAGGGCCCGTCCTACACCATCGGAGACCGGGGTTGTTGTAACAGCAGATTGATTCATAAGGGTTTTTTGGGATGTCTAGACAGCATGCGCCGCTATACTTCAGCCCACATTGCAGAGGCGGATTCTAGTGGGCCCGCCGTTTCGACCTGTTTTTATCAACCTGTCGAATGGCTGCAGCCTGACAGTCTGTGGTCCTGGCCTCGCCCCGCATTCACACCGGGGGAACGCCTTGGCACCACAATCACCCTGGGGATAGACCTTTGATTCACGGCCTCACTACGGTCCGCACCGCCAGCACCGCCTTGCTTGACCGACTGTCCCGCACGATCCAACAACACCCCAAACGCATCACCGCCGCCGTTGCCGCCGTCCTGTTGACGGGTGGCGGCGGCGCCTTCGCCGTGGCGTCCTTCGCGCCCGATCCGGCCGAACTGCCGGTGCGCATGGTGAGCTACCCCGTCGAATCGCTGGCCGAGAACCTCGTGCTGGGCGAGCTGGAAGCCCCGGGCTTCTCGCTGTTCCGCTCTGAGCAGGTGCGCTCCAGCGACACCCCCGAA
Source organism: Acidovorax sp. Q11 (assembly GCF_054950075.1). Classification (NCBI taxonomy): domain Bacteria; kingdom Pseudomonadati; phylum Pseudomonadota; class Betaproteobacteria; order Burkholderiales; family Comamonadaceae; genus Acidovorax; species Acidovorax sp. Q11. Next base: position 41,661 of record NZ_JBUDZG010000013.1, read on the forward strand.
TCCCTGCTGCAGCGCCTGGGCGTGGCCGACCCGGCCGCCGCCGCCTTCATGCGTGGCGACACCCCCGTACGCCAGAACGTGCTGGGCCGCACCGGCCGCATCGTGTCGGCAGAAACCACCGACGACCACCGCCTGGTGCGCCTGACGGTGCGCTGGGTGCCAGACGACAGCGGCAACTTCCGCCGCCTGATCGTCGAGCGCAAGGGCGACAACAAGTTTGCGACGCGCATCGAAACCGCCAAGATGACGACCAGCAGCCGCTTGTCCGGCGGCATCATCCAGAGCTCGCTGTTTGCTGCCACCGACGCGTCCAACATCCCCGACGCGGTGGCCGTGCAGGTGGCCGAGCTGTTCTCCGGCAACATCGATTTCCGCCGCTCGCTGCGCAAGGGCGACCGCTTCTCGGTGGTGTACGAAACCCTGGAAGCCGACGGCGAGCCCCTGTCCAGCGGCCGCGTGCTGAGCGCCGAGTTCGTCAACAACGGCAAGACCCACCAGGCTGTGTGGTTCCAGGAGTCCGGTGCCACCAAGGGCGCCTACTACACGCTGGACGGCGAAAGCATGCGCCGCGCCTACCTGGCCTCGCCGGTCGAGTTCTCGCGCGTGACCAGCGGCTTCAAGATGCGCCTGCACCCCATCCTGAAAACCTGGCGCGCCCACCTGGGCACCGATTTCGCAGCCCCCACAGGCACCGCCGTGCGCACCGTGGGCGATGGCGTGGTGGAGTTTGCGGGCGTGCAGAACGGCTATGGCAACGTGGTGTTCATCAAGCACCGCAACCAGCATGTCACGGTGTATGCCCACCTGAGCCGCATCGACGTGCGCCAGGGCCAGTCGGTCGAACAGGGCCAGACCCTGGGCGCCGTGGGCGCCACGGGCTGGGCCACCGGCCCGCACCTGCACTTCGAGTTCCGCGTCAATGGCCAGCACCAGGACCCCATGACCATCGTGGCCCAGAGCGAAGCCGCCGCGCCCGTCTCGGCCGCCGGGCGCCCCGCTTTTGACCGCCTGGCAGCCAACATGCGCGTTCAGCTCAATGCCGCTGCGCTCATCGAGCAAGCCAGCGCTGAATGAAGCCCCCCCTGAGTCGCTGCGCGCCTTCCCCCCGAAGGGGGACGCCGCCAGCGCGGCGGGGCGGCCCTTGCGCGGCGGCCGCTGGCCTTCGCCGCGCCAGTTGCAACGCGCATGGCGCTGCTGAGCGCGGGGCTTTGAGGCCCACACTTTCACATTGTGCACAGCTGCTGTGAGCGCATCCGAGCTGTACATCGGCCTGATGTCGGGCACCTCGCTCGACGGCATCGACGGCGTACTGGCCGACTTCTCCGGCCCGCGCACGCGGGTCACCCACCATGTCAGCGCCCCCTTTGCGCCCGCCTTGCGCGCAGAACTGCTGGCCCTCAACACCCCCGGTGACAACGAACTGCACCGCGCGGCCCTCGCAGGCAATGCGCTATCACGGGCCTATGCCGAGGTGGTGCACACCCTGCTGCAGCGCGGCGGCCTGCCAGCCAGCGCCATCCGCGCCATTGGCGCCCACGGGCAGACCGTGCGCCACCGCCCCCAGGAGTTCGACGGCACGGGCTACACCCTCCAACTGATCAGCCCCGCCCTGCTGGCCGAGCGGACAGGCATCACCGTGGTGGCCGACCTGCGCAGCCGCGACGTGGCAGCGGGCGGCCAAGGCGCGCCGCTCGTGCCAGCCTTCCACCAAGGCGTCTTCGGGCGGCCGGATGAGACGGTGCTGGTGCTGAACATCGGCGGCATCTCCAACCTCAGCGTGCTCGGCGCGGACGGCAGCGTGCTGGGGTTTGACTGTGGCCCCGGCAATGCGCTGATGGACCACTGGTGCCAGCTGCACACCGGACAAGCCTTCGACAGGGATGGCGCCTGGGCCGCCACCGGGCAGGTGCTGCCCGGCCTGCTGGCATCGCTGATGCAGGAGCCTTTTCTGCACAAGGCGCCCCCCAAGAGCACGGGGCGCGACCTGTTTAACGCCCCCTGGCTGGCCACCCACCTGGAGCGCTTCGGGCACGCCGAGCCTGTCGATGTGCAGGCCACATTGACAGAATTCACCGCTACCGCATGCTCAACATGCGTTGATAGCTACAAAATAGATAGCAAAATCCTGGCTGTATGTGGAGGGGGCGCCCTCAACACCCAGCTGATGCGCCGCTTGCAGGCCCTGTGCCCCTCGCGGCAGGTCGTGGCCACCGACGCCCTGGGGCTGCCCGCTCTGCAGGTCGAAGCCGCCGCCTTTGCCTGGCTGGCGCGCCAGGCCCTGCACCAAGCCCCTGGCAACCTGCCCAGCGTGACCGGCGCAGCGGGCGCCCGCGTGCTGGGCGCGGTGTACCCGGCCTGAGCGCAGCGGCGGATTCCCTCCACCCATGAAAAAACCGCCCGAAGGCGGTTTTTATGTTTGGTGCATCCGGGGCACCGGCCTCGCGGCCCGGTCCCACGACCGATCAGGCCGAGAAGCTGGAGCCACACCCGCAGGTAGTGGTGGCGTTCGGGTTCTTGATCACAAACTGGGCACCCTGCAGGTCTTCCTTGTAGTCGATCTCGGCACCCACCAGGTACTGGTAGCTCATCGCATCGATCAGCAGCGACACGCCATTCTTGGTCATGGTGGTGTCGTCTTCGTTGGTGATTTCATCGAAGGTGAAGCCGTACTGGAAGCCGGAGCAGCCGCCACCCTGCACAAACACGCGCAGCTTCAGGTCAGGATTGCCTTCTTCGGCAATCAGGTCCGCCACCTTGGCCGCAGCACTGTCGGTGAAGAGGATGGGGGCGGGCATTTCGGTCTGGATGTTGTCGGCAACGGCGCTCATGGGGTACTCCGGTTCGGTATTTGGGGTTAATACTACTGCAAACCGCTCGGGAATTCAGATCACGGATTGTTTGACGCCAACTTCAGTGGGGGCTTTTCCTCGACCAGCACGGCCATCGGGAACAACTGCCCGGCAATCACAGCGCCCTGGTGCATCTCCAGCGCCTTGTAGTGCACGTTGCCGGTGATCTGCGCCTTGGGCTGCAACTCCAGCAGCTCGCCCGCATGCACGGGGCCCAGCACCTGGCCGTTGATGATCACGTGGTCGGCATGCACAGCGCCTTCCACCCGGGCGGTTTCCGAAATCACCAGGATGCTGGGCTGCTCTGCCCCTGCACGGATGTCGCCCACCACTTCACCATCAATGCGCATGCCCTCAGCAAACAGCACATTGCCTTCGATTTTGGTGCCCTGCGCGACCAGACTCTTGATGGGGGGCTGCTTCTTACGCGAAAACATGGGCAGGACTCCTGAAAAGCGAGCAGGCCAGACAGCCCGCATGCGGATGAACTAGAAAAACGACGCTGCAGGCACCACCGCATGCACGCGGCACGGAGGCACTGGCGCGCCCGGGGCAAGGAGCGTGGCGGGCCACACGGGCCGCCGCAGGGCCGCCGACGGAAGTGGCCACTCCTTGCCTCTTACTCGATGGCCATGGTCTGCGTGGTGCGGACGGTGGTTCCGTCCAGCACGCGCGCGGTCACGGTTTTTACCACGGCATGGGGCGGCAGATCGAGGACACCCTCCATGCGGCGGTACTGCTTGACCTGCAGGGGCTGCCCCTGGGACGGCAGGGTTTCGGTCCAGGGCTTGCCGTCCTGGGTGCCCGCCAACACCAGCTCCAGGCGGCCATTGAACTCGGGCGCATTGCGCGCCGCCTGGATGACCAGCACCTGCCAGCGCAGCTGCATCCCGCCCAGCACTTCGGCCTGCAGGGCGCGGATCGCCAGGCCATCCGTTTTGGCCGCCGGTATCAATTTTTCAAAAAACCCCAGGTCTTCGCGCAGCGTCCGGTTGTCGGCCTCCAGCTGGCGCACCTGGGCCATCAGGCTCTCTTTGGCGGCGCGTTCGGTGGCCAGCAGGCTCTCGGCGGTCAGAGCCACCGTTTGCCGCTCCTGGCCCTCATCGCGCAGGCGCGTGATTTCGGCCTTCATCTGGTGCACCTCGTCACGCGAAACGGTGTCCAGCCCCGCGATGGATTTGCCAAACTCGAACGCCCACAGCGCCACCGCCGCACAAAAGCCCAGCACCACCGCCAGCGCCAGCCAGCGAAAGGGCCAGGGCAAGGCACTGCGGATGGCCACTCGGGGGGCACTGATGGTCAGCCGACGGCGCAGCAGGCGAAAGCGCATAGGGTCAACAGGCGTGTCTTGGACATACGCACCCAAAAAGAAAAGAGCGCACCATAAACGAAAAAACCGCCTGAAGGCGGTTTTTCTCTGTAAAGCACCCCAGGGACGCTTTGCAGCAGATGCCGCACAGGGCGGCATCCGGGCAGGGCCAAGGTTTAACGCTTGGAGAACTGCTTGGCGCGGCGTGCGGAGTGCAGACCGACCTTCTTACGTTCGACTTCACGCGCGTCGCGGGTCACGAAGCCGGCTTGGCTCAGTGCGGGCTTCAGCGTTGCGTCGTAGTCGATCAGGGCACGGGTGATACCGTGGCGGGCAGCGCCAGCCTGGCCGGATTCACCGCCACCGTGCACGTTGATCTGGATGTCGAAAGTTTCGACATGGTTGGTCAACGCCAGCGGTTGCTTGGCAATCATGATCGAGGTTTCGCGGCCGAAATACTGCTGAATGTCTTTGCCATTCACAGTGATCTTGCCGGAACCCTTCTTCAGAAACACACGGGCGACGCTGGACTTGCGACGGCCGGTGCCATTGTTCCATTCACCAATCATCTCAAGGCTCCTTAGATTTCCAGAGCCTTGGGCTGCTGGGCGGTGTGGGGATGCTCTGCACCACCGTACACCTTGAGTTTCTTGATCATTGCGTAACCAAGGGGGCCCTTGGGCAGCATGCCCTTGACAGCCTTTTCCAGCGCGCGGCCGGGGTGCTTGGCTTGCAGGTCGCGGAAGTTCGTGGCCGTGATACCGCCGGGGTAACCCGAGTGGCGGTAGTACACCTTGTCCAGGGACTTGGTGCCGGTGACCTTGAGCTTGGCTGCGTTGATGATGACGATGAAGTCACCGGTATCGACGTGAGGCGTGTAAATGGCCTTGTGTTTGCCGCGCAAACGGAGAGCAACTTCGCTGGCTACTCGTCCGAGGACCTTGTCGGTCGCGTCAATCACAAACCACTCGTGCACGACCTCAGCGGGCTTTGCGCTGAAAGTAGTAGTCATGAGTTTTCTCTTTGAAAGAGGGTTTGGCGGGTCCTTTTCCACGGTCGGTGCTCCTCTTTCGGAAGCCTCTTAGGTGGCGCTTGATCTTCGCCGCGGGACCACAAAAGCGCTGCGAAGCCTCCGATTATACGAATTAGTCCCTTGTGAGCGCAAGCGACAGGCCCGGAGCGGCCCGGACGTCCGCCAAAAAAACCGCCGAGCCCCGTCAATTAGGCGTCTGGCGGCGGCGCTGTTCCTCGGCTTCGTAGCGGCGGCGGTTTTCCACGCAGATGGGCTGCCCGGCCTGCGACGGTTTCTGGCATTCCTGGTGGATGCACATGGGGCGCGACAGGAAGTTGGCGTCGGCACAGGCCTCCTGGGGCGATGGAACGCGTGGTGGCGGTGGCCTGGGTTTGGGCTCGGCCACCACGGGCGGGAGTGGCGGCTCGGGCTCCTCGCGCACAACAATGGGCGTTGGCACGGGCTCCGGCGCAGTGCGCTTGGCCGTGCGGGGCGCCACCCGGGGCGCCGATGCCGCTGCGGAGGCCGGGGACGCAGCAGACGCCGCCGCAGCCGCACCTGCCGCCACCAAACCCGCCGGGCTGGAAGCCCCTTCCATTGCAGCGGCGGCGGTTTCTGTGAGAACAACCTCTGCCGAAGCAGGCACCGCAGGCGGTGCGGGCGACTCGGCCATCTCGGTAATGATGTCGTCTTGGGGCGCCTTGTTGCCCTGCATCCACCGCAGGCCGACGGCAGAGGCCACCACCACCAGCACAGCGACCACCAGGCCCGCAACCAGGGGCGAGCGCCGCTTGGCTCTGGCAGTTTTGCCCGCAGCACGCACCGTGTCCCGCTCCAGCGGCAGGGCACGCGGCTCGCCCCCATGTCGGCGGTGGTGGGCTGCGCCGTCATGGCGGGAATCATCGGCCGCCACGGTGTCGCCTGCGTCGATGAACACCGTGTCCCCCGGGTCGGCAAACACGGTGTCGGGGCCTCCCAGCATGACCGTGTCCGCGCCCGGGTCCGTCGCGGGTCGGCCCGCGCCGCTGTCCACGACCACGGGGGCCGCCGCTTCGGAGGCCTCTGCACGTTTCGCCTGGGCCTGCATCTCGGCCACGATGCGCGGTGCCGAGGTCACGTCCACCGTGGGCGTGAGCAAGCCAGGGCCGGGCTGGTCGGCAGGCTCAACCCAGATATCGCCCAGCTCGGCACGGAAATCAAAATGCTGGACATCGTCCGGCGGCGATGTCATCTCCATGGCCTGCAGGAAGGCGTCGATGTTCTGCGGCCGGTCCTCGGGCCGCAGTGCCAGCGACTGGGCAATCGCGGCCACAAAAGGCGCTGAATACTCAACGCCAAACTGCCGCTTGACGGTCTTGGCGATGCGGGGGAACGACACCATGCGGTCGCGGATGGAGCGCAGCGTGGCGGGCAACGGGGTGTCGTTGGCCAGGCAGCCGTGCATCACGGCCGCCAGCGAATAGAGGTCACTCCACGGGCCCTGGCGCAGTTCCTCGTCGCCGTCGGAATACTGCTCGATCGGTGCGTAGTTCACCTTGAGCACAGCCGTGTGCTTGCGGTCCTGGTCGTTGATCGCGTGCCGGGCTGCCCCCAGGTCCAGCAGCACCGGCGGGCCGTTGTCCTGCAGGAAGATGTTGTCGGGCGAGATATCGCGGTGCAGCGTGTTCCCGTCGTGCAGCACCCGCAGGGCGTCCAGGACCGACCACAGCAGCTTGCGCAGCCAGACCTCTGGCGGAGGCGTGCGCATCTGCGCGCGCGCCTGCTTGAAGGTCATGCCACTGTAGAGCGGCATCACCATATAGGCTGTGTTGTTGGCCTCCCAGAACCGGAACACCTTGACCAGCGACGGGTGGTCGAACTGGGCCAGCAGGCGGGCCTCGCCCACAAACGAGGCCAGGCCGGCATGAAAGGTCTGCTGGTCGGACGAGGACCGCACCCACAGCGACTGCCCTTCGGAGCGCCCGGCCAGGGCCGAGGGCATGTATTCCTTGATCGCCACCGCCCGGTGCAGGGAATGGTCAAACGCCTTGTAGACCATGCCAAACCCCCCCACCCCGAGGAGCGCCAGGATCTCGAATTCGGCCAGCCGGGTGCCAGGAGGCAGCGCATCGACATGGCTGACTCCAGTGGCGGGGACTTGGCGGAGGCTTTCGGTCATGGTCAAAGGACGTGGCGTGCTTGCGGTGTCGAAGGCGGTTCAGGAGCGCAGCGGAGCGCCAGCACCGCCGCAGGCGCGATCATGCGGCATGGCAGGGGGCGATTTCGAAACAAATGGCTAACAAATGCCGACCTGTCTGCCAAAAACATCACGCTCGTGGCCAACCGGCGGTTCGGATTGTGCCGTGGCCCGGAAAGATACACCCAAGCAGGCCCCATGGCACCCCGCCCTGGCGGGAGGCACCACAAAAAAGGCCCGCCGGGGGGCGCACTCGTTACCATTGGGCCATGTTCAGTTATCGCCACGCCTTCCACGCGGGCAACCATGCCGATGTGCTCAAGCACACGGTTTTGATTGCCGCCTTGCAACACCTCACCGAAAAAGACGCGGCACTGACCGTGCTGGACACCCATGCAGGCGCCGGCCTGTACCGGCTGGACGGGGACTATGCCAGCACCAGCGGCGAAGCCGCCGATGGCATCGCCCGCCTTTTTGCCCCCACCACACCCACCCTCGCCCCGGCCCTGCAGGCCTATGTGGACATGGTGAACGCCTTCAACCAGGGCAACACCCTGCGGGTCTACCCCGGCTCGCCCTTCATCACCCAGCGCCTGCTGCGCAGCCACGACAAGCTCAAGCTGTTCGAGCTGCACCCGACCGACCTGCGCTCCCTGGCAGGCAATGTCGCCCAGCTGGAGGCGGGCCGCCAGGTGGCCGTGCTGCATGAAGACGGGTTTGAAGGCATCAAGAAATATTTGCCCCCACCGGCCCGCCGCGCTCTTGTACTGTGCGATCCCAGCTATGAAATCAAGAGCGACTATGCCAAGGTGCTCGACATGGCGGCCGATTCGCTCAAGCGCTTTGCCACGGGCACCTATGCGTTCTGGCACCCGATCATCCCGCGCCCCGAGGCCCATGATCTGCCCCGCCGCCTCAAGACCCTGGCCACCAAGGCGGGCAAAAGCTGGCTGCACGCCACACTCACGGTGAAAAACAGCAAGCTCGTCGAAACGGCTGCGGGTGAAGTCAAGCGCCCCGGCCTGCCCGCCAGCGGCATGTTCCTGATCAACCCGCCCTACACGCTCAAAGCGGCCCTGAAGACCGCACTGCCCCAAATGGCCGAGCTGCTGGCGCAAGACAAACACGCCACGCACACGCTCGAATCCGGCGGCTGAAGCGCCCCGCCCTGCGGCGCTGGCGCTGCGCGCTGCGGCTACACAAGCCGTAGGCCGCGAAACCGCCGGCCTGAGTGCCCCGCCCTGTTCAAGGCGGCGCCGGGCAATCCTTCTCGTCGTCGTCCAGCGCAAACAGCTCCACCGGCTTGAGCCCCAGGCCGATCATGCCCAGGGCCTCGGCCGCGCCACGGCTGAGGTCGATCACCCGGTTGCGGACATGGGGGCCCCGGTCGTTGATGCGCACCACCACCGTGCGCCCCGTGGCCTGGCTGCGCACGCAGACCCGCGAGCCAAACGGCAGCGTGGGATGCGCCGCCGTGAGTGCACGCATGTCAAAACGCTCCCCGCTGGCCGTGCGCCGCCGGTGAAACTGCGCGCCGTACCACGAGGCCAGCCCGACCTCGTCGGCCGTGGCCAGCCCCACAGACGAAGCATCCACGCCCGGGGGCGGGAGCGGCGGTGGCGGCGGGGGGTCGATCAGCATCGCCTCGCCCGGCACCGTCAGGAGGTGGGGAGCCAGCGCGTCGGCCTCGGCCGACAGCCCCTGGGCCAGCGCGGGGGCCACCGCCAGGGCCCACAGCCACACCACACACGCTGCATGCCTGACAAGCCCCTGCAGGGCCCCACGGCAGGCGGGCAGCAGCAGGCCACCCCAACCCATCAGATCCCCAGGCGGCGACAGATCTCCAGCGTCGCGGTGCTTTGGTTCATGGTGTAGAAGTGCAGCGCTGGCACGCCCGCGCTGCGCAGCTGGTCACACAGATCGGTCACCACATCCAGACCAAAGGCCTTGATGCTCGCCGTGTCGTCGCCAAACGCCTGCAGGCGCAGGCGGATCCAGCGCGGGATCTCGGCGCCACAGGCGTCGGAAAAGCGCATGAGCTGCGTGGAGCTGCCAATCGGCATGATGCCCGGCACCACGGGCACATCCGCGCCCAAGCGCTGCGTGTCTTCGATGAAACGAAAGTACGCGTCGCTGTTGTAGAAATACTGGGTGATGGCCGAATCCGCCCCGGCCTGCACCTTGGCCACATAGGCCTTGAGGTCGGCCTCGGGCGAGCGCGCCTGGGGGTGCACCTCGGGGTAGGCCGCCACCTCGATGTGGAAGTCGCGCCCCGTCTCGGAACGGATGAAGGCCACCAGGTCGCTCGCGTACTGGAACTCGCCACCCGCGCCATAGCCGCTGGGCAGGTCGCCCCGCAGTGCCACCAGGCGCTTGACGCCCATGGCCTTGAGCGTGGCGAGCTGCTCGCGCACCGATTGGCGTGTGGCGCCGATGCAGGAGAAGTGCGACGCCGCCCCCACGCCTTCGGCCAGGATTTCGCGCACGGTGCCAAAGGTGCCTTCTTGCGTAGAGCCGCCCGCGCCGTAGGTCACCGAGCAGAAGTCCGGGTGCAGCGCATACAGCTGCTGGCGGGCCGCGCGCAGCTTGTCTGCGCCTTCAGGCGTCTTGGGCGGGAAGAACTCGAAACTCACAGGGAAACCGGTGCCCTGTGCATTGGCAGCATTCATGCAGCCCTCCTTGCATGGATAAAAAATTCACGGTTGCCGTCGCCACCCTGGATGGGGCTATCCAGCCATGCCAACACGCTCAGGCCCACTGCGGCGCAGCAGTCGCGGATGCGTTGCTCGACCACGGCATACAAGGCCTCGTCGCGCACGATACCGCCCTTGCCCACCTGGCCGGGCTGCAGCTCGAACTGCGGCTTGACCAGCATGACCAGATCGCCCTGCGGCGCCAGCAGCGGCACCAGCGCGGGCATCACCAGCGTGAGTGAGATGAACGACAGGTCGCCCGTCACCAGGCCGAACTCGGGCGTGATATCGACGTCTGCACGGTCGGCGCGGCGGCGGCGCTCCACCGGCAGCGTGCCCTGTGCGCGCGCCTTGGCCAGCTCGGCGCGTTCGGACTTGAAGGCTTCGATGTCCTTTTCCTTGGCATCGTCGCTGTCGTCGTAGTCCTCGTCCACCTGGCCGCCGTTGCGCATCCAGCTGTAGGGGGCTTCGGGCTGGGTCTCGTTGTCCTCTTCCAGCTCGATGACTTCCGAGAGCGCCAGATCGCAGGCCAGCTGCAGCGCCTCTGCGGTCAGCGAGCGGGCATTCACCCCCTCGACACACACCACCCGCAGGTCGCTGCGCAGCCGCTCATGCAACTGGTCATGACCCACGTCCACGCCAATCACCTGCGCGGCGCCGCGCTGCAGCAGGCAGTCGGTGAAGCCGCCGGTGCTCTGCCCCACATCCAGACAGCGCAACCCCTCCACCTTCAGACCCAGGGCATCGAGCGCACCTTCGAGCTTGAGCCCGCCGCGCGAGATGTACTTGGCCTCGGCGCCGTCGAGCAACTGCACCTCGGCAATGGCCGGGATGTCGTCGCCATTCTTGGCCACCTTCTGCCAGGGCGCGAGCGGCGACAGGCGCCATTCGACACCCGACGCAATCAGGCGCTGGGCCTGCGAGCGGGTGGCGGCATGCCCCCGCTCCACCAAAAACACATCTGCGCGCATGGCGCCCATCCTTTTTTGAGTAAAAACAGCCGCTACCGCGCGACCATCATGCCCCGATAGCTATCATTAATATAGCAAACAGGTTATCAGCACACGGCGTGCAAGCGCCGCTGCCCGGCCCCCGCGCGGCTTCACGCCACGGGGGAAGGGGGCGCAGCCCCCTCAGCAGATGCAATCAATAGCGGTACGTATCAGGCTTGTAAGGGCCTTGCTTGGGCACGCCGATGTAGGCGGCCTGGTCGTCGCTCAGCTCGGTCAGCATGGCGCCCACCTTCTTCAGGTGCAGGCGCGCCACCTTTTCATCGAGGTGCTTGGGCAGCACGTAGACCTTGCCGTTTTCGTAGTAGTCGCTGTGCGTGAACAGCTCGATCTGGGCAATGGTCTGGTTGGCGAACGAGTTGGACATCACGAAGCTGGGGTGGCCCGTGCCGCAGCCCAGGTTCACCAGGCGGCCCTTGGCCAGCAGGATGATGCGCTTGCCGTCGGGGAAGATCACATGGTCCACCTGGGGCTTGATCTCATCCCACTGGCAGTTTTCTTCGAGCTTGGCGACCTGGATCTCGTTGTCGAAGTGGCCGATGTTGCAGACGATGGCCTGGTCCTTCATCGCCGCCATGTGTTCGTAGGTGATCACGTCGCGGTTGCCCGTGGTGGTCACGAAAATGTCGGCCTTGTCTGCGGCCCATTCCATGGTCACGACCTTGAAGCCTTCCATTGCAGCCTGCAGGGCGTTGATGGGGTCGATCTCGGTCACCCACACCTGGGCGCTCAGGGCGCGCAGGGCCTGGGCGCTGCCCTTGCCCACGTCGCCGTAGCCCGCCACCACGGCCACCTTGCCGGCGATCATCACGTCGGTAGCACGCTTGATGCCGTCCACCAGCGACTCGCGGCAGCCGTACAGGTTGTCAAACTTGCTCTTGGTGACCGAGTCGTTCACGTTGATGGCGCGGAACATCAGCGTGCCCTTGGCCGACATTTCCTTCAGGCGGTGCACGCCGGTGGTGGTTTCTTCGGTCACGCCAATGATCTCGGCGCTCTTGCGGCTGTACCAGGTGCCGTCCTCGGCCAGCTTGGCCTTGATGGCGGCGAACAGGATGCGCTCTTCTTCGCTGCCGGGGTTGGCCAGAACGGACGCGTCCTTCTCGGCCTTCTTGCCCAGGTGCATCAGCAGCGTGGCGTCGCCGCCGTCGTCCAGGATCAGGTTGGGGCCTTCGCCTGCGGTGCCCTTGGGGCCAAAGTCAAAAATGCGGTGGGTGTAGTCCCAGTATTCGGCCAGGGTCTCGCCCTTCACGGCAAACACGGGCGTGCCGGTGGCAGCGATAGCGGCCGCGGCATGGTCCTGCGTGGAGAAGATGTTGCACGAGGCCCAGCGCACATCGGCGCCCAGGGCCTGCAGCGTCTCGATCAGCACGGCGGTCTGGATCGTCATGTGCAGGCTGCCGGTGATGCGGGCGCCCTTGAGCGACTGCTTGGCCGCGAATTCCTCGCGGATGGCCATCAGGCCGGGCATCTCCGTTTCGGCGATGCGGATCTCTTTGCGGCCCCAATCGGCCAGGCCGATGTCGGCAATGATGCAGTCGGTGTTGACCGGGGCGTTGACGCGTGCGTTCATGGTGGTGTGCTCCAAAGCATGTTTGAAAAACCACTGGTCGGGGGAGTGACAAGGCTCACCACACGAGAAGTGGATGAGCGTCGTTGCTGGGTGACTCCGAGCCTCACGCCCCGCCTGTGCTGGGGACGCTGCAACGCTCCTCGGATCGGCGGATTATAAAAGCAAGTGCCCGGAGGGGAAACATCCCCGGGCTGCGGGTGGGGCCGCCCCGCCCTGGCCCGCTCACCTCGGCGGCATGCCAACCGCCCATGTCACCTGTGCGGCTGCCGGGGTCGGCGGAGCCCCTGACACTGGTGCTCTTTCAAAAGACCCATCAAGGAGCACCACATGGACCCGAAGGACAAGGTCATCATCGTCACTGGCGGCGCCAGCGGCATCGGCCGCAGCATCGCGCGGCGTTCTGCGCAGGAGGGCGCACGCGCCGTGGTCGTGGCCGACCTGCACCTGGAACCCGCCCAGGCCGTGGCCGACGAGATCGGTGGCCTGGCCGTGCGCTGCGATGTGTCGAAGGAAGCCGACATCAAGGCCCTGGTGGCCACCACGCGCGAACGCTTTGGCCGCGTGGACGCCTACATCTCCAACGCAGGCATCCTGGGCCGCCCGGGCGGCATCGAACTCGAAGACCCGCTCTGGGACGCGATGTGGAACATCCACGGCATGGCCCATGTGTGGGCGGCGCGTGCCGTGGTGCCCGAGATGGTGGAACGCGGCGAAGGCTTCTTCCTGGTCACGGCCTCGGCCGCCGGGCTGCTGACCATCGTCGAATCCGCACCCTACGCCGTCACCAAACACGCGGCCGTGGCCTTTGCCGAGTGGCTGCGCATCGCCTACGGCCGCAAGGGCGTGGGCGTGGCCTGCCTGTGCCCGCAGTCGGTGCAAACCGCCATGGTCACGGGCGACGGCGGATCGGCCTCGCACGACGGCATCCTGCCGCCCGAACAGGTGGCGGGCGACGTGCTGGCCGCCATGTTGGACGGGCGCTTTCTGGTACTGCCCCACCCCGAGGTGGCGCAATACTTCCGCAACAAGGGGCAGGACTACGAGCGCTGGATCGGTGGCATGCAGAAGATGTACGCCCGCCACACACAGGTACCGGCGGGCTGAAGCGAAGCACCCCTGAGTCGCTGCGCGCCTTCCCCCTCTCTCGCCCCGCTGTGCGGTGCGGGAGGGGGACGCACCCGGCGGCCTGGCAAAGCCAGCTCCACGGGTGCCCTGGCCTTGTGCGCGCCAGTTTCAAGCGCTGTGGGTGGCGTACAGCGCAATGGATAACGGATGCCTGCTCCGGCGAACTCAGAGCGGCCGCCCGGTAAAATCCCGCGATTCGGCGCACCGCGCCTGTCGCGCCCACTGCCGCAACCCCTTGCCGCAGCGGGCCCTAGCCCTCTTGGAATCCCCCCGTGTCCCACGCCCCCGAAACCCGGCGCCGCCGCACCTTTGCCATCATTTCCCACCCCGACGCCGGTAAAACGACGCTGACGGAAAAGCTGCTGCTGTTCTCGGGCGCGATCCAGATTGCGGGCGCCGTCAAGGGCCGCAAGGCCAGCCGCCACGCCACGTCCGACTGGATGGAAATTGAAAAGCAGCGCGGCATCTCGGTGGCCTCGTCGGTCATGCAGATGCTTTACCGCGAGCATGTCATCAACCTGCTCGACACCCCCGGCCACAAGGACTTCTCGGAAGACACCTACCGCGTGCTCACCGCCGTCGATTCGGCCCTGATGGTGATCGACGCGGCCAACGGTGTGGAAGCGCAGACGCGCCGCCTGATCGAGGTCTGCCGCCAGCGCGACACGCCCATCATCACCTTCGTCAACAAGATGGACCGCGAAGTGCGCGACCCACTGGACATCATGGACGAGGTGGAGCGCGAGCTGGGCATGCCCTGCTGCCCCATGACCTGGCCCGTGGGCCAGGGCAAGGCCTTCGGCGGCATCATCAACCTGCGCACCAAGACGATGACGGTGTTCGAGTCCGGCAGTGAACGCAGACCACAGGACTTTGAATCCATCCCCTTGTCCGACGAAGCCACACTGCGCGCGCGCTTCGGCGCCGAGTTCGACGCCGCGCTCGAAAGCATGGAACTGGCCGTGGGCGCATCGCCCGCGTGGGACCACGAAGCCTTCCTGGCCGGCAAACTCACCCCCGTGTTCTTCGGCTCCGGCGTGAACAACTTCGGGGTGATGGAAGTGCTCGATGCCCTGGTGGACATGGCCCCTCCCCCCGGCCCGCGCGTGAGCACGCTTGAAGTGAACAGGCAGCCCGTGGTGAAGACTATCCAGCCCGAGGACGAAGGTTTCTCGGGCGTGGTGTTCAAGGTGCAGGCCAACATGGACGCCAACCACCGCGACCGCATCGCCTTTGTGCGCGTGGCCTCGGGCAAGTACATGCCAGGCATGAAGCTCAAGGTACAGCGCACCGCCAAGGAGCTGCGCCCCACCAGCGTGGTGACCTTCATGTCGCAGCGCCGCGAGGCCGTGGAAGAGGCCTACGCAGGCGACATCATCGGCTTCACCACGCACGGCGGCGTGCAGCTGGGCGACACCATCACCGACGGCGCCAACCTGCAGTTCACCGGCCTACCGTTCTTCGCGCCCGAAATGTTCATGACCGTGGTGCTCAAGAACCCCTTGCGCACCAAGCAGCTGCAGCAGGGCCTGGCCCAGCTGGGCGAGGAAGGCGCGATCCAGGTCTTCAAACCCGATGCCGGCGGCAACATGCTGCTGGGCGCCGTGGGCCAGCTGCAGTTCGAAGTGGTGCAGCACCGCCTGAAGGCCGAATACGACGCCGACGTGCGGCTGGAAGGCTGCCAGTACACCGGCGCGCGCTGGATCACGGCCGACAACGCCGCCGACCTGCGCGCCTTCACCGACGCCTACCCGCTGCGCCTGGCGCACGATGCGGCCGACACGCTGGCCTATCTGTGCACCTCGCCGTATGACGTGCGGCTGGCGCAGGAGCGGTTTCCGAAGATCCACTTCCATCCGCTGCGGGAGCATGCGGGGTTGGCGCTGCAGGGCGCCTAAGTACCAACCTATACTGAGCGCCTCTTCGACAACTACGCCATCTGCAGCGAACATGAGCCGCACCAGCGTCGCTTGGAATCGCTCAGATCGCCCTTCCGGTAACGTTAGCTGATATGGCCGATATTTCATTGAGACCGCCACCCTCATCCATCACGGTCGTTTGCCCGATGAAGAATGAGGCACTCAATCTGCCAGTTTTTTTTGCACGCCTTGTCCCCGTCCTCGAATCTGTAAGCGCTGCTTACGAAATCCTGTGCATCAATGATGGCAGTGATGACGATACCTTGGCAACCCTGCTTCGGGAACGCGCCAAAAACCCCCGAATTCGCATCGCCGACCTTTCCCGAAACTTCGGCAAGGAGGCGGCACTCACGTGCGGTATCGAACTGGCTAACGGCGTCGTCGTGGTGCCCATGGACGCAGACCTGCAGCATCCACCGGAAACCATCGTTGAGATGGTGCAACGCTGGCGCGAAGGCTTTGACGTAGTTCTCGCCAAGCGAGAAAACCGCAAGTCTGAGATCTGGTTGCGACGCAAGACGGCCGGGTGGTTCTACGCTATGCAGAACAAGATCTCCGAGGTGGAAATACCCGCTGACGTCGGTGATTTTCGCCTCATGGACCGCAAGGTAGTGGCGGCGCTCAGGCAATTGCCGGAGCGCCGCCGCTTCATGAAGGGCTTGTTTGCCTGGGTAGGCTTTCCGCACACCACGATCACGTTCACATGTGAAGCGCGGCTTGCGGGTAGCAGCAAGTTTTCTGGATGGCGCCTATGGAATTTTGCCTTGGAAGGCGTTACGTCTTTTTCGACGGCTCCCCTCCGAGTATGGACGTACCTCGGCTCCGGTATTGCCGCTCTAGCGTTCATATGCGCCATATTTCTTATCGCCAAAACCTTGATGTTTGGACGTGACGTCCCTGGCTACGCCTCTCTGATAACCTCATCCTTGTTTTTGGGAGGTTTGCAGCTGGTTGGACTTGGAGTACTTGGGGAATATATCGGACGAATATATGGCGAGGTAAAACAGCGGCCCATCTATGTGATTCGCGATTTTTATGACTTTCCGGATCAACCCTGACTCGCTGCCGCGCAAGCTGGCCAAATTTTCCGGCATCGGCCTTGCCAACACTGCACTCCATACCGGTATTGTTGTGTTGCTAGTTGAGATACTAGATGCACACCCGACGATGGCAAACACTATTGCTTTCGTCATTGCGAATATTTTCTCTTACTGGGCTAATTCGCGCTGGAACTTCAAAACCCCCAACTCCCTTCAGCAATATGGGCGCTTTTTTGTCGTATCCATCTTTGGACTTGCAATAACCATCATGGCGAGCAGTTTGGCCGCACATGCGGGCTGGCATTACCTTATCGGTCTCGCCTTGGTCTTTGTCGCACTGCCAACTTTCACATTCCTCCTTCACTACCGATGGACATTCAAGCGCTGAGCATTGCACCGCTCGAAGGCCAAAAGAGCGCCGCGAAGCCTGCCAAGCGTGAGTACTTGTGGGCATCTATTTTCCTAGTGGCACTTACCTTTATTGCGTATGGCAGGTCACTAAAAGGATTCTGGCGCTGGGACGATGGAGCACATCTCAGCTTCGCAGCAGGCTTTAGCCCATGGGAATATTTTTTGACTCCGGGAGCTGCTCAAGCCTTCTCCCCTGCGAATGTATCCCCTTGGAACGCTTTTTTTTACGACATAAATCTCAGTCTTTTTGGCCTAAATACCGCAGGCCACTACGCCCACTTGCTCGGACTCATTTCTGCAGGCGCTATACTTTTTTACGCTGTCTTGCGGCAGTGGCTACCGCCTTTGTCGGCAATGGTAGGTGCAGCAACCCTCCTGTTAGGCAAACCGACCGTTCACATAGCGGCGGGTCTGATGCATGGTCACTACGTCACAGGATTTGTATTGGCAATGTTGGCCATATTCGGATGGACTCAGTTTCTAAAGGGCCACAAACGATACTGGCTGGGAATTTCCATCTGTGCCTATGCTTTAGCTACCACGTGCAAAGAGATCTACGTCCCACTGGTAGTACTCCTCCCTTTCTTGCCTATCGCAAGTTGGAACCAAAGGCTGCGGGCACTGCTGCCTTTCATTCTAGTTGCAGCAGTTTACACGTGTTGGCGATATTGGCTGCTCGGCCAACTGTTGGGCGGATACAATCAAGGCGCATTCAATCTGTACAATGCCATTCTTCAAATGGCTCAGATTCCTGAACTATTATTCGGAAAGCAGACATTCTGCACCATTTTTCTTCTCGGTTTAGCGGTTCTATTTTTTATATCAGCAGTTCAACGCAGATTAAATTGGATGCTTATCGGCGTCACTTTTTGCGTTGTCATGCTCCCCCTCCTCCCCCTTACCACCTTCCCTGGAATCAATTCACCAGATCGCTATCTATTCGCTCCTTGGATCGCATTTTCCGCACTCTTGGGCACCTTATTACACAGCACTATTCCCGCGAGGTTTCTAGCTCTCTTAGCAGCAACCATAATAGCCGGAGCAACTCTACTGCATACTCAAGAGCGCAGGACGCTCAATCCAATTATTGCTTATTGGGACACCCTATACCGCTTTGCTATTTCTGCCAACAAGAGCACTCAAGCAATTTTTGTAGAAGAAAATGGTGGCACTGATGATAGTTATAGACGACATGTTCTCATGGGCGCACGGGAAACGGCAGACTCATTTATCCCAGACGCTCCAACTGGAAAATTGCATATAGTTGACAGATCCGGCCGAGGGCTCAACGCAGCACAGAAAAAAGGCTTGCAGATTTTCGAATTTATTGACAAGAAGATGCAACCAATGTCGCAACAGAGGGTAAAGGAAAATCTTACTGAAAAAACAGAGAGCCCCCCACCCGAAGATATTCCTTTAGAAGTGAGCCTCAGTTTTCAAGCTGGGATGCTCCACTGGAAATTTGGACCGCTGAGCAAAAACTATCTAGTTCGCTATGAAGGTCTTTCTGGAAGGGAGCACCGCTACGTGCTGAAGCAGCAGGGGCAAACTGCATGGATAGAAAGTCATCCGATTAAATTCTCTTTTTGCCTAAGCGATACCGTAGATGATTTCGACATGTGCTCACCCATGCTCGAATTCGATTTCAAACAGAAAAAAAGAATCTCATGGCAAGGTTTTGCTCACCCTATTTTTGCCGAGTAGCTTTTGCCAGACTTACTTAAGATTGCCGCCATGTCCCTTTACATGACTTGTGTCACAGTTCTCTGTGTACTAGGAATTTCCATAGGGCAACTTCTTTTCAAGCAAGCTGCTGTGTCCATCCGCGCTGCCCACCAGTGGCAAGACTGGCTGCTCAACGGTTGGCTGATTGCGGCGCTAGTTCTGTATGGATTGACTACCTTGGCATGGATATGGGTACTACGCGAAACGCCTCTCCGCCTCGCCTACCCCTTCATGGGTCTGGCTTTCTTGATCGTACCCGTAATGAGTTGGCTGTTTCTCGGCGAACAGCTGCGCGGTAACACGCTTGCCGGAGGAGCCCTGATCCTGGTGGGGGTTGCCTTGGCTGCGCAGTCAGCGTGACGGAGCCGCTATGCGAATTGCCGTCGCCATACCTTGTTACAAGGTCACCAACCAGATACTCGGTGTTCTCCAATCCATTGGGCCAGAAGTAGAGGCCATCTACGCGGTTGATGACGCCTGCCCTTCAGCCAGCGGCCGATTTATCGAGGAACACTGTCTTGATAGCAGGGTTCGTGTGCTGTATCACTCGCAGAATTTAGGAGTAGGCGGCGCCATGGTCACTGCTTACAAGGCGGCAATGAGTGACGGTATGGATATCGTTGTCAAGATCGATGGCGATGGTCAAATGAAGCCATCCTTGCTTCCGCAGTTCATTCGACCACTACTCCATGGCAAAGCGGACTACACCAAAGGCAACAGATTTTATAGACCGGAGTCAGTTCAGGGAATGCCTTTTGTCCGGCTATTCGGTAATGCCTTGCTATCATTTGTCACCAAGTTGAGTTGCGGTTATTGGAATTTGATGGACCCCACCAATGGCTATACCGCTATTCGCACCCCTGTGCTCGCCGCATTGCCTCTAGAAAAATTGGAGTGCCGCTATTTTTTCGAAACTGATATGCTTTTCCGACTCAACACCATCCGAGCCGTTGTAAAAGACATCCCAATGGACTCCGTTTATGGCGATGAAGAGTCCAATTTAAAAATAAGAAAAATACTCCCAGAATTCATGCAAAAGCACTGCTCCCGTCTGCTGAGACGGTATTTCTACAGCTATTTGATCAGAGATTTTAACATTGGAACGCTGTACAGCTTGTTTGGCCTCTTACTACTAGCAACTGGTTCAATTTTCGGTTTGATTCAGTGGATTAATAGCACATCAACTGGCCATCCAGCCACGAGCGGGACTGTAATGCTTGCCGCACTACCAACGCTAGTGGGCATACAGTGTCTTATCGCATTCCTTCACTACGATCTGAGCAACGTGCCAACAGAGCCAATTAGCCAACCATCAGCGGAGAAAGTATGAAACATCACTTCAAAAATATAAACACCCTCAGAAAATCAATTCAATCTCCGATGACTGAAAACCGGTCTATTGATTTTCTCACACGTGAGTACATAGGTTTTTCCAAAAAGTAGTGATACAGGATTGCAAACCCTATCAACCCCATCAACATGGCCGCATACATCAAGGATTTGTGCGAATTTTCTGGATTTAATTTCATAAAAAAGAACGAGCTGAATGAAAACATCAGCGGATGCAGAAGATAAATTGCATAAGAGGCCCCACCTAGTAAAGACGAGACCCCTCCCCACCTGAAATCTGTCTTTGCGGGCATTAGCAAGAGAACTCCGAGCAGCGCACAACACGCGCCGCCAACCAACAGCACCCTCTCCGGATAGTGGTAAAAAACTTCCAGGCCACCCGGATGACGCACGAGAAACTGATGGTATATCGCGCTTACCAAGAAGAGCACCACGGCAACCGCAAACCACGGCCTCCAGCTCTGACTAGGCCTCCTCACTATTTGCTCAAAAACCAGAAATCCTCCAAAAAACTCCAGCAAAAGAGGCGATGCCCAAAAATGCATCGCAGCTGTACTGCGCATAATATTTTCAGGCTCAAATCTTTGCTGTGACGCCATGTACGCCACGTACAATGCCACCCCCAAAAAAAACACTTTAACAACACGCTCCCTTTGAACATCCCCCACTACTTTAAGAGTTCCCACGAGAACATAAAAGTACAATTCAAAGGTAAGCGTCCAAAGAACTGCAGTTACCAAATTTTGCGGGGGTGCGAGCAGTAGAAAAAATGAATTGAAAAGATCTTTATCCGGACCTAGTTGACCAATATAACCGAGCCACGCCCAATATAAAAAGAAAATAGGCCACCAACCGACATATATTCGAGCCAACCTTGAAACTGAGAATTTTACCACCCCATTAACACCCCCCCTCCCTCGGCGCAACGTCAAAGCCATGACACAACCACTAATAACAAAAAAAATATCTACACCTATAAATCCCCATGAAAAAAAGACGCGCACGACTTCATTCATTTGCGGCAACTGAGGCCACCCTTGGGCATGGTAAACGACAACCCACATCGCCGCTAAAAATCGAAGGAATTGAATAGAATTAATCACTTGATCCTTTTTCCACACCATATCGCTGCTTTAAACAAGAAATGAGCTCGCTCAATCAACGGATCTTCCGCCTCTGATCTTCTATCGCGTAAATTATAGGTTGATTACAGCGTACGACTATTTTTTAGCGCGCTAAAAACCTCGATCGAGTCGTTCTCGCACATTGTCTTTTGCACTTATGCCCCCGCTCCAACCCATTAAGGCATGTAGAACATGGCACCTAATTGAGGGCTTGTTCACTGATATTGACGATACATTAACCACCGAAGGTGCTATCACCCCGGACGCACTTGCGGCCTTAGCCTCGTTGACCAGAGCGGAGTTGCCCATCGTCGCCATCACGGGCCGCCCTGTCGGATGGAGCGAGCCTTTTGCGCGCTCTTGGCCCATAGATGCCATCGTGGCCGAGAACGGGGCCGTGGCTCTGATCCATCAGTCTGATGGAACGGTGCTCAAGCGGTATCAACAAGACGCGTCCACCCGGGCAGCCAACTTTGCTCGCATGCAGGAAGTTCTTGCGCATATCGAACGTGAGGTGCCTGGCGCACGGCGCGCTACCGATTCGCCCGGGCGCGAAACAGATATCGCCGTTGACCACAGCGAGTTCGCCGATCTGCCGCAAGAGCGCATCGACCATGCAGCTAGGCTGATGCGGGCGGCCGGCATGAACGCCACCGTAAGCAGCATTCACATCAACGGCTGGTATGGCACGCACAACAAGCTGGAGGGGGCGCGCTGGATCGTGCGCGAGCTGTTCGGGCGTGACCTCAACGCCGAGATGGACCGCTGGGTGTATGTGGGCGACTCCACAAACGACCAGCTCATGTTCGAACATTTCACCCACAGCGTGGGCGTGGCCAACATCGCGCGGTTTGTGCCGCAGCTCACGCACCTGCCGCGTTATGTGACCCAAGGCGAGCGGGGCGCGGGGTTTGCCGAAGTGGCGCGGGCGATCCTCGCGAGCCGGTAAGCCTGCAGGGGGCCCTTTGCAACTCGGGCTCACCGACGAATTTCGAGCAAAAACATGCCCTTCCGCCTGATGGGCTTGCGTTTATAGCTATATATTCAATAGCATCCAGCCACTCAACGCCTCATGGCCGGAGCTACGCCTTGAGAAAGATGTCCGTATCCGGCGCAAAACACGCATGCAGCGGCAGCAGCGCTCCGCCCAGCGCGCGGGCGTCGGAGCCCATGGTGCCCAGCTCCAGCCGGGGGGGCTGGTGCAGGCCTTCCCAGTTGTAGTCGGCCAGTGCGTGGCGGGCGCCCTCGCACAGGGCCTGCAGCAGTTCGGGGGCTGCGGCGCCATCGACCACCACGGCGTCCAGATCCAAAAACGCGGTGGCCGAGACGATGCAGTGCGCCAAGCCCGCCGCAGCGCGCGCAATCCAGCCCCGGCTGTGTTCCAGCCACGGGGCCTGCAACACACGTTTGTCGTAGGCGGCCATGGGGTCGAGTCCGTGTTCGCGTAAGCGCTGCTCCAGCTCCCACAAAGATGCCTGGCTGATGAGCTGTGCGGGGGCCTGGCCCGGCTGGGCGGGTGACAGCGGCAGCGAGGCCACCGCACCCGCGTTGCCATGCAAGCCCCGGTGCAGGTGCGAGTTGATGACCAGCCCGCCACCCACAAAGGTGTCCATGAACAGGTACAGAAAACTCGGGATGTCGCGCCCGCGCCCCTGCAGCAGCTCGGCCACGCAGGCGGCGGAGGTGTCCTTGGCAAAGGACACGGGCAGCTCGGTCATCTGCTGCACCTGCTCAGCCAGGTCGATGTTGTTCCAGGCTTCCGACTGTGCCTCGGTGAGCCCCAGCATGCGGTGCCAGCCGCCGAGCTGGAACGGCGCGGCCACGCCCACGCCCACCACGCGCGAGCGCAGCGGGCCCAGGCCGTCGAGCAGCTGGTTGAGGTGCGTGCGGATGGCGGGCAAAAGCACGTCGATATCAGGGAAGGCGTAGTCGAGCACGATGCGCTCGCGCACATGGCCGGTGAAGTCCACCAGCAGCCAGTCGGCGCTGCGGCGGCCGATCTTGATGCCGATGGCAAACGCTCCGTCGGGGTTGAGACCAATGGGCACCGAGGGCTGGCCCACTCGGCCGCGCACGGGCGCTTCGCGGCGCAGCAACTGGTCTTCGTCCAGCCGGCCGGTGATGAGGCCGATGGTCTGCGCCGTGAGGCCCGTGACCCGCGCCATCTCGGCCTTGGCCAGGCTGCCATGCGTGCGCAGCGCTTGCAGCACCACGCGCTCGTTGAACTGGCGCAGCCCCACATGGTTGGAGCCGCGCTGGCGCAGCAGCGCGGGGCTGGCGGCAGCGTTGTCAACGGCGGGTAGGGATGCGTCGGTGTCCAGCATGGTGATGAAACAATCAGGCGTTCAGAGTGTCGCCGATGACGCCCTTGCGCAGCAGGAAGTTGCCCCAGGGCTGCAGTTCGCCCGTCACAACGATCGCATAGGCCTTTTTGACGCGCTCGTAGAACGCAAAACGCTCCACGCCCTCAGCCTGCTCACTGGCCACGCCCTCGCGCGCCAGCATGGCCATGGTTTCGCGCTGCAGGGCTGATCGGTACGGCGCCTCGGTGCCGCCCACCTGCATATAGGCCACGGGGTGCGGCACATCCTGCGCCAGCGGCAGCACGCTGGCCACCGCTTGCACAGCACGCGCCATGCCAATGCCGGGCAGGCGCAGCACGGGCTTGCCCGCGCCCAGGCTCATGGCGGTGAAGTTGGCGTCGGCCAGCACGATGGCGTCGTCGTGGCCCATCTCGGCCAGCACCTTGAGCAGCTCGGGGGTCAGCAGGGGGTCAATGTTCTTGAGCATGGCGTTGTCTTCAGGCAAGGCATTCAGCGGGCAGGTCGGTGGCCGCCATAGCGCCCGTCATCACGGCCACCGTATCGCTCATACTGATCTTCTTGGGGTTGACGACTGCGGCGCGCTTACCCAGACGGGCGATGTGGATGCGGTCGGCAATCTCGAACACATGGGGCATGTTGTGGCTGATGAGGATGACGGGCAGGCCCTTGTCGCGCACGCGGCGGATCAGCTCCAGCACCATGTTGCCCTCCTTCACGCCCAGGGCGGTGGTGGGTTCATCCATGATGACAACATGGCGCGCAAACGCTGCCGCGCGCGCCACGGCCACGCACTGGCGCTGGCCGCCAGAGAGCGTCTCGACCGCCTGCGTCATGGCGCGGATGCCCACCTTCAGCTCGGCCATGCGGGCCACGCTTTCTTCGAGCATCTTTTTTTTGTCGAGCATGCGCAGCGCGCTCCCCAGCAGTCCGGGGCGGCGCAGTTCACGGCCGAGGAACAGGTTTTCGGCAATGGTCATGGCCGGGGCCACGGCCAGGTCCTGGTACACGGTTTCGATGCCCGCGCGGCGTGCGTCGATGGGGCTCTTGAACTGGATGCGCTGGCCGTCGAGCAGGATCTCGCCTTCGTCGGGCACGGTGGCGCCCGACAGCGCCTTGATGAGACTCGACTTGCCCGCGCCGTTGTCGCCGATCACCGCCAGGATTTCACCGGCGCGCAGCTCAAAGTCGGCGCCATCCAACGCGGTGACCTGCCCGTAGCGCTTGACCAGGCCCTTGGCCTGCATGACCAGCGGCGCGTTCGTGGTGTGTGGGGAGGTGCTCATGATCAACGCACTCCTTTGCGCGAGAGTTGGTCGGTGGCCACGGCCAGGATCACGAGGATGCCGGTGACCAGGATTTGATAGACCGACGACACGCCCATGAGCGTGAGCCCGTTGCGGAACACGCCCACGATGAGCGCGCCCACCAGCGTGCCCAGGATGACACCGCGCCCACCAAACAGGCTGGTGCCGCCCAGCACCACGGCGCTGATGGCGTCCAGGTTTTCGGTCTGGCCCGCGTTCGGGTCCCCCGCGCCAGTGCGGGCCACCGACAGTACCGATGCGATGCCGTAGAACAGGCCGGCCAGCACATACACGCCCAGCAGCACCTTGTCGGTGGCAATGCCGGTGAGGCGCGTGGCCTCGGGGCTGTTGCCCACGGCATACACATGGCGGCCAGGCGCGGTCTCGCGCAACGCAAACCAGGTGACGAGGTACAGGGCCAGCATGAGCACAGCCCCCCACACGATGGCGGTCTGCCCCAGCAGGAAGGTGTTGCCCAGTGCGGTCATGCCAGCGGGGATGTCGGTGATGGTCTGCGCGCCCGAGTACAGCTGCGTGGCGGCAAACGCGATGTTGAGCGTGCCCAGCGTCACGATGAAGGGCGGCAGCTTGATCTTGGTGACGAGCAGGCCGTTGATCAGGCCGAACAGCATGGTCACCGCCATGCCGCAGGCAATCGCCACGGGGGCCGAGAGACCGTAGTCCGCCGCCATCTTGGTCATCACGATGCCGCCCAGCGCCATGACCATGCCACACGACAGATCAATGCCAGCCGTGAGGATCACCAGCGTCTGGCCAATTGCGATCACGGCCACGACCATGACCTGCTGCAGGATGAGTGCGAAGTTCTGCGCCGACAGGAAACGCTCGCTCTGCGTGGCAAAAAAGGCGCACGCCAGGATCAGCGCGATGAACGGCCCCAGCGTGGCCAGGGGCGGTAGTTTGAAAGCGGGCGATGTCATGGCGGCTCCGGGCGGGTGGCTAAATTGGGCACTCAGGCAGGCCCCTGCAGGGCTGCCTGGTCCCACATCAAAAGGGGCGTGTTACTTGGCGCCCCAGCACAGGTCGGTGCCGGTCTTGACATCCTTGCTGTCCACGCCCGCCATGGGCTTGGCAGCGATCAGCGTCACACCGGTGTCGGTGTAGCCACTGACCTTCTTGCCGGTCTTGGCGTATTCCACGCCTGCCGCCACACCCATGGCGACCATGCGCAGCGGGTACTGCTGGCTGGTGGCGGCGATCACGCCCTTGCCCACGTCGGCAACGCCTGCGCAACCACCGTCCACCGAGACGATGAGCACGTTCTTCTCCTTGCCTGCGGCCTTGAGCGCGTTGTAGGCACCGGCGGCGGCGGGCTCGTTGATGGTGTAGACGATGTTGATGTCGGGGTTCTTCTGCAGGCAGTTTTCCATGCCAGTCTGGCCCTTGGCGCGGTCACCAAAGCTGTCGGCCATGCACACCACTTCGGCGGGGCGCGACAGCTCGTTGCTCTTGGCGTCATTCGCCTGCAGGCCAAAGCCCTTCAGAAAGCCGTTGTGCCGCTGTGCGCCCACGGGGTGGCCGGGGAACAGGTCCAGCGTGGCAATCACGGGCTTCTTGCCTGCAGCCGCGGCCTTGGCGTACTGGCCGATCAGCTCGCCCGCCTTGTAGTTGTCGGTGGCAAACAGCGCGTCCGTCGCATCCATGGGCTCGGTGGGGCTGTCGAGCGCAATCACCATCACGCCGCGCGCCTGGGCTTTCTTGATGGCGGGCACGATGGCCTTGGCGTCGCTGGGGGTGATGAGGATGGTCTTGGCACCGGCGGCGATCAGATTCTCCATGGCCGTGACCTGGCCCGCGTTGTCGCCATCGGTCTTGCCTGCGGCCTACACCAGCTTGGCGCCCAGCTTCTTGGCCTCGGCCGTGGCGCCCTCTTTCATCTTCACGAAGAAGGGGTTGGTCTCGGTCTTGGTGATGAGGCCGATGACGGGCTCGGATGCTTGTGCCTGGGCCAGGCCACAGGCCAGGGCGCCGGTGAGGGCAAGGGCAGAAAGCGCGAAGGCGGGGGTGCGTTGCATGGCGTTGTCTCCGGGTTGTGGGATGGCAGATTCCTGTCGGCCCCGTGCTGCGCGGCTGGCAGGTGAACCACTCTTGTCGGGTGGATGGGATCAAGCTATAGTGGCCGACAAATTAATAAATCAAGTGGATTTATTTATGATTTTCCCTATCCAATCCGCCGACTCCAGCCCCGCCCACACCGCACCGCCGCTGCGCGTGGCCACGGCGGGCGAGGCCTTGTTTGACCTGATCGAAGAGCCCGATGGCCGCCTCAAGCCCTGCGCGGGCGGCGCGGTCTACAACCTCACCCGCGCGCTGGGCCTGCAGGGCGTGGGCACGCTGTACCTCAACCCGCTATCGGGCGACCTGCTGGGCCGCCAACTGGCCCACGGCTTGCAGGAGGCGGGCGTGGCCCTGGCCGCCCCAGCGCCGGTGCGTGCGCCCAGCGCGCTGGCACTGGCCGCACTGGATACCGAGGGCAAGGCCAGCTACAGCTTCTACCGCGACGGCGTGGCCGACCGCCAGGTGACGGCCGCCGCGCTGACGGCTGCTTGCGCCGCATTGCCAGAGCTGCAAGTAGTGGCCACGGGCTGCCTGGCACTGGTGGCACAGGACGCTGCCGTTTACCAGCCCTGGCTGGCAGCGCAGCGCGCAGCGGGCCGCATGGTGGTGGTAGATGCCAACCTGCGCCTGTCGGCCGTGGACGATGCGGAGGCCTACCGCGCCAACGTGATGACCGCCCTGCAGCACGCCCACCTCATCAAGGTGAGCGACGATGACCTGGAGGCGCTGGCTGTTCCGGGTGCCAACGCATTGGAACGCGCCCACTATTTGCAGCAGCAAACACAGGCCCAATGGCTCGCCCTGACCCTGGGGTCGGAAGGTGCCTGGCTGCTGCAGCGCGACGGCCTGGCCGTGCATGCGCGCGAGAAAGCGCCGATCACGGTGGTGGACACGGTGGGCGCGGGTGACTGTTTTCTGGCGGGCTTGATCACCGCCTGGCTGGCAGGGCCTGAGCGCGGCGAAGAGGCCTTGGCACTGCGTCATGGTGGCCTGACAGCCCCCGTCACCGAAGCCCGTTTGCTCGCCGTGCTGCACCATGCGCTGGCCAGCGCCAGCCACTGTGTGGAGCGGGCGGGCTGCACGCCCCCCCGCTACGAAGAAGTGCAAGAGCGGCTGGCGTTGCTGCGCTCAGCGACCGCAGCGGGCCAATAACACTTACTCGGCGGGTTTGGCGGCCGGCTTGCGGGCCCGGCTGCGTAGACGGGGAGCGGCCGCCTTGGTGGGAACCGCGCCTTGTGCCTCAGCGGCTGGTGCTTCGGCTGCGGAAGCCGATGGCTCGGCAGCTGTAGCACCGCCCGCATCCGCAACGGCACGCGCGCCACGCGCTCGGGGCGTGGCAGCAGTCTTGGGGGCGCTGGCAGCTGGCTTGGCACCGCCTCCACTGCGGGCGCGGCTGCGGCGAGGGGCTGCAGGCTCGGCACCATCGTTCTCAGCAGGTATCTGCTCTGCCGGGGCCTCGGAGCCATCCAACGCTTCGGCGCGCGCATCCTGCTCAGGGCTGCTGTCGATCACCCGCTCCAATGGCCCGGCCTCGTGGGCCACCGGCTGGCTGAAATAGCGGCTGGCCGGGCGCTCTGACGGCACATCCGCCTGCTCGGACGCCAGTGACTCCTGGTTCGAGTCATGGCGCGGCTCGCTGCGCTGCGTGGAGCGTGTGTCTGGGCGGTCTGCGCCCTCACCGCGACGCCCCCGGCTGCGGCCCGGCGCGCCCTGCCCTTCGCCACTGTCAGAACGCAAATCGGGTGCCGTCGCCACCGCATGAAAGTCATGCCGCGTGGCGCCGCCCTGGCTGGCTCGCTCACCGGCTCCTTCAGGCCGCGCGGGCGCGGCGGCGGCAGTCGGCCCACCGTGGCTGCGGAACACATACGCACCCGACTTTTCATCGCGCCCAAACTCCAGCAGCCCACGCGCCTGCGCTTCCTCCAGCAGATTGCCAAAGGTGCGGAAGCCATACCGGCCTTCGCTGAAATCGGGCTTGCGGCGCTTGATGGCTTCCTTGAGCACCGAGGCCCAGATCTTGCCCGTGTCGCCGCGCTCGGACAGCAGGGCTTCAAACGTTTCGGCCGCCAACTCCACGCCCTGGGTGCGGCGCGCGTCCTGGCTCTCCTTGCGGCTGCGCTCCTCCTCAGGGCTGCGGCGGGGTGCTGGTGGCGGGTTGCTGCCAGGGCTCTGGCGGCGGGCCTGGGCGCGCTGGTTTTCGCGCACCAGATCGTCGTAGAAGATGAATTCATCGCAGTTGGCAATCAGCAGATCGGATGTGGACTGCTTCACGCCCACACCGATCACCTGCTTGTTGTTCTCGCGCAGCTTGGACACCAGCGGCGAAAAGTCCGAGTCGCCGCTGATGATGACGAAGGTGTTGACGTGCGACTTGGTGTAGCAAAGGTCCAGAGCGTCCACCACCAGGCGGATGTCGGCCGAGTTTTTGCCCGACTGGCGCACATGGGGGATCTCGATTAGCTCGAAATTCGCCTCGTGCATGGTGGCCTTGAAGCCCTTGTAGCGCTCCCAGTCGCAATAGGCCTTCTTGACCACGATGGAGCCCTTGAGCAGCAGGCGCTCCAGAATGGGCTTGATGTCGAACTTTTCGTACTGCGCATCGCGCACGCCCAGGGCGACGTTTTCAAAGTCGCAGAACAGGGCCATGCTGATGCTGTCGGAGGGGGATGCCATATCGTGTGTGAGTTCCGTTCAATGCTGCGGATCATCACACGGAACGCATTGCGCCCTCCGAAGGGCGTGGCCTCAGGTAGGTTTGGCCAAGCCCAGTTTCTCCACCAGCGCCTTCTCGCGCGTGAACGTGTCCTGCGCAAACTTCTTGTAGGCCGACGTGCTCATGTACATCGGCACCATGTCATAGCGCGCCAGAGCGGTGCGGTAGCTCTCCTGCTCCATCGCCTGCTTGAAGGCATCGTGCAGGCGCTTGACCACCGCGTCGGGCGTGCCCTTGGGCGCGCCGATGCCGAACGGCGAGTTCTGCACCAGGTTCAGCCCTAGCTCCTTGAGCGTGGGTGCGTCGGGGAACTTGGCCAGGCGCTCGGCGCCCCAGGTGTTGAGCACGCGCAGCTTGCCCGCCTCGACCTGCGGAGCAAAACCGGTGGAGTCGGCCGCCGCCATGATCTGCCCGCCCAGGATGGACTGCATCAGGTCGGCACTGCCCTTGTAGGGCACGTGCAGCAGCTCCAGGCCCAGCTGCTGGGCGATGAGTTCCATCGTCAGGTGCGGGCTGGTCATGGTGCCGGTGGAGCCGTAGCTGAGCTTGCCGGGGTTGGCCTTGGCCCAGGCCACGAAGTGCGTCCAGGTCTTGAGCGGGGAGTCGGCAGGCACCACCAGGCCAAACGCGTAGCCGGTGACGTTCAGCACATAGCTGATGTCCTTGACCGGGTCCCAGTTGATCTTGGTGGTGTAGGGCAGGCGGAACACGCCCAGCGGGATCTGCGCCACGGTGTAGCCGTCGGCGGGCACGGTTTGCAGTGTCTGCGCGGGCAAGGTGCCGCCCGCGCCGGGCTTGTTCTCCACGATGACGGTCTGGCCCAGGATCTTGCTGGCGTTGTCGGCCAGCGCGCGCATGGTGATGTCGGTGGGGCCACCGGCCGGGAACGCAATAACCAGCTTGATGGGCTTGTTCGGGAAGCTCTGGGCCTGCGCCGCAAATGCGGGGGCAGCGAGGCTGGCGGCTCCCCATTGGATGATCTGGCGACGTTGCATGGCGGGGCTCCTGAAAAGCAAAAACAAAGACTTCGCCATTGGACTGCAGGCCGCACAAAGAGAGCATGCGGAAACCCCCTAGCCGATGTCGCCCAGGTGCCAGCGCGCAGCCCTTGCGCTGGTGCACCGCCGGGGCCGCATCACGCCTTGTAGGTGGACAACAAGATGCTGGTTTCGGTGTTGCCAATGCCGGGCGTGAGGCGAATGCGGCCCAGTGCCGCGTCAAACGCCTCCAGGCTCTCGGCGCGCACCTCGGCCACGATGTCCCAACGGCCATTGGTGGTGTGCAGCGTGCCCACCGTGGGCTCGCCGCGCAGCGCGCGGATCACGGCGGGGGCGGCATTGCCTTCGACCGCAATGCTCATCCAGGCGCGGATGCGCTGGGGTTCCGAATCGGGCCGCAGGCGCACGGTGTAGCCGGTGATGACGCCGCTCTCCTCCATCTTGTGCAGGCGGTTCTGCACCGTGCCGCGCGATACGCGCAGCTTTTGCGCCAGCGTGGCGACCGGGGTGCGCGCATCGGCGCGCAGGATGCTGATGATTTCGCGGTCGGTGTCGTCGAGCTTGGTCATAGTGGGTCTTTCAATTGGCAAATCGGCAACTTTTAGCGCATTTTGAACAATCATGACGCTATTGAATAGCGCAGACTGTTCAGAGAATGGGGCCTTCCCCCTTCCAACGCCCCTTGCCTGCTGTGCCCTCACCCACCATGCCCCCCTCAGCCCAAGCCCCCAGCGCCGTCGTGATGGTGCGCCCCCACCACTTTCACCCCAACCCCGAAACCGCTGGGGACAACAGCTTCCAGGCGCGCACCACGGGCCTGGCCGCCGAGGACATTGCACGCCGCGCCTTTGCCGAAGTCACTGCCGCCGCTGCGGCGCTGCAGGCCGCCGGTGTGCGCGTGCAACTGTTCGACGACCGGGGCGAGCGCCACACGCCCGATGCGGTGTTCCCCAACAACTGGTTCTCCACCCACGTGGACGGGCATGTGGCCATCTACCCCATGTATGCCGAGAACCGCCGTCGCGAGCGGCGCAGCGACGTGATCGAACTGCTCAAGGCCGAGTACCGCGTGCAAGACGTGATCGACTACTCGGGCCTGGAGGCCGACGGCATGTTTCTGGAAGGCACGGGCGCGATGGTGCTCGACCACATCCACCGCATCGCCTACGCCGCGCAATCCAACCGCGCCGACCCGGTGGCGCTGGAGCGTTTTTGCACCCACTTCAACTACGAGCCCATGGCCTTTGCCACGGCCGATACCGAGGGCCGGGCCTGCTACCACACCAACGTGATGCTGTGCGTGGGCACCAACTTTGCGCTGGGTGGATTCCACCTGATCACCAACCCCGCGCGGCGCAACGCCGTGCGTGCGCGGCTGCGCGAAACGGGGCGGGAGCTGGTGGAGCTGAGCCCCTGGCAGATCGGCGAATTTGCAGGCAATGCGCTGGAGCTGCAGGGCACCCAGGGCCGGGTGCTAGCAATGTCAACGCGCGCGGCCGCCAGCCTGTCGCCCGCCCAAAGGGCCGTGATCAACCGCAGCGCCACGCT
The DNA here is from genome assembly GCF_054950075.1 of Acidovorax sp. Q11. Taxonomy (NCBI): domain Bacteria; kingdom Pseudomonadati; phylum Pseudomonadota; class Betaproteobacteria; order Burkholderiales; family Comamonadaceae; genus Acidovorax; species Acidovorax sp. Q11. The sequence goes on from NZ_JBUDZG010000013.1 coordinate 73,943, forward strand.
GCTGCCCTTGGCCGTGCCCACCATCGAGCTGGCGGGTGGGTCGGTGCGCTGCATGCTGGCGGGCATCCACCTGGCACGGCGGGACATTTTTCAAGAAAAAAGTGCCACCACCGCCTGATGGACATGCCTTTATAGCTACATATTTAATAGCAAACTATACTTACCCGTCAGAGGGCGGTTCCACATCCAGCCGCGCATCACAACCAATGCCCGACGCAATCCAGCGTCGCGCCAAGGCCGACATCGCACGCACCGCCCAGGGCTGGGTGAGCCCCGTCACCCCACCCGGGTCGGCCACCATGCCACACCAGTAGCGCTGGTCGGTACCGCTCCAGCGCAACGCCACGCAAGCGCCCTTGCGGCGACGCGAGACCAGCACGCCCAGCGGACAGGGCTCGGCCAGGCAACACAGGCCACAGCCGTTGCAGGGCGCGCCCTCGGCAGGCTTGGGCGGTGCTTCGGGGTGCAGCCACACCACAGTGGATGGGACAGGGGGTTGTGTGGGCATGGGCGACGTGCGGAGTGCAACGCGGCCACTGCGCCGCAAAAGCACCGCTGCATTGTGCCGCCAGCGCACCCCGGCGCGCTCCAAGAGCGCACGGCCCATGCGGCCGTTACGCATGCGGAGCCACCTACAGGACTGCGGCCTGCCCCCTGCTCTTGCGCCAGTAAAAAAGCCCCTGCCGCGGTCGCAACAGGGGCTGAACCGGCCGAAGGACCGGGGAGGGAGACAAGCAATGAGAAGGTCGCAATGCGGACTCAGCAGCCCAGGGGGCGGTTGGGGCGCATCGGCACGATGCCGCTCACACGCAGCGTGGCGCCGGAGCCATCGCTGGCCGTCAGCGTCTTGCCGGTGAACCGCACCTGATCGCTCTCGCGCACCACGGCGGTGTCAGTCGCTTCGCCGCTGCCGTATTCCTTACCGTCAAAGGTCAGGAACACCTGGTGCAGGCTGGTGGCATCGGGGCGGTAACGGATGTCGCCAAAGGCCGTGGCGGACGATCCCACCTTGTTGGCGCCGTCAAAGCGGAAGGTGCACAGCTCCGGCGTGGAGCCAATGGGGTTCTTCTTGTCCACCTCGGTGAGGTTGAGCGCGCCGTTCCCGTACACGCCGTTCAGCCCGTCGAGGGTGGCACTGCTCACCGTGAGCACACCGGGTTCGTTGCTGGGTGTCGGGTCGTCGTCATTGCCGCCGCCACAGGCGACCAGCAACACGGAGGTGGCCGCGAGAGCGGTACAGGTCTTGAGGAAATGGAGCGTATTCATGGCGATGGGCGTCCTTGGATGTGGATGGAAAGTGGGGAGCGAATCCCCTGCCACCCATCGTAGGAAGCCCATGCCGCAGGCCGCGTGCGCCATGTTCCGCGCTGCGCGTAGGACAGCGTCCGACGGGGCTGTGCGCCCTCCCCGCGCAGCTCAGCGCGCCAGCACCGGTGCCAGCGCCTTGCCCGTGTGCGTGCCTGCGGCCGCCACGTCCTCAGGTGTTGCTGCAGCCACAATGCGCCCGCCCGCGTTGCCGCCCTCCGGCCCCAGGTCCAGAATCCAGTCGGCTTCCGCGATCACATCCAGGTCGTGCTCGATCACGATCACGCTGTGGCCGCCATCCACCAGGCGGTGCAGCACGCGGATGAGCTTGTCCACATCGGCCATGTGCAGCCCCACCGTGGGCTCGTCCAGCACATACAGCGTGTGCGGCGCCTTCTGGCCCCGGCGGCCGACCTCGTCGCGCACCTTGGTGAGTTCGGTGACCAGCTTGATGCGCTGCGCCTCGCCACCACTCAGCGTGGGCGACGGCTGGCCCAGCGTGAGGTAGCCCAGGCCCACGTCCTTGAGCAGCTGCAGCGGGTGCGCAATGCTGGGCATGGTGGCGAAGAAGCCCACGGCCTCGTCCACCTCCATCTGCAGCACGTCGCCAATGCTCTTGCCGCGCCAGGTCACGGCCAGCGTTTCGGGGTTGAAGCGCGCGCCGTGGCAGGTCTCGCACGGCACCTTCACGTCGGGCAAAAAACTCATCTCGATGGTGCGCACGCCCGCGCCTTCGCAGCTGGGGCAGCGGCCTTCGCCGGTGTTGAAGCTGAAGCGCCCGGCCGCATAGCCGCGTGCCTTGGCCTCCAGTGTTTCGGCAAACAGCTTGCGGATGGTGTCCCAGAAGCCGATGTAGGTGGCGGGGCATGAACGCGGTGTTTTGCCGATGGGTGTCTGGTCCACTTCGAGCACACGGTCGATGCTCTCGAAGCCCGACAGGCCCGTGCAACCCACCAGCGGCGGCGCCTTGCCTGCATCCATGGCATCACGCCCGGCCTTGGTACTGCGCTGCTGCACCCAGGCCTGCACGTTGGCCAGCAGCACGTCACGCGCCAGGGTGGACTTGCCCGAGCCGCTCACGCCCGTCACCGCCACCAGGCGGTGCAGCGGCACGGTGGCCGTCACGTTCTGCAGGTTGTGCAGCTGCGCGCCATACACGGTGAGCCAGCGCATGGCAGCGCGCTCCTTGGCTTCATTGAGGGCGTCAGCGGCCAGCGATGCAGCCTGCGCCGCGCGCTTCTTGACGGCCGCACTCTGCCGACCGGTGGGCGCTGCCGCCTCGGCCTGTGCAAAGGCGGCTGTGGCCTCAGCGCTCACCTCGGTGGCCGACATGCTGCGGCGCAGTTGCAGCGGGTGCTTCATGGCATGCAGCAGGTAGCGGCCGGTTTGCGAATCTTCGGCGCCCGTGATGTCGGCCACGCTGCCCTGCGCCACCAAGCGCCCGCCGCGTTTGCCCGCGCTGGGGCCAATGTCGATGATGTGTTCGGCACGGCGGATGGTGTCCTCGTCGTGCTCCACCACCACCAGCGTGTTGCCCTTGTCGCCCAGCTTGTGCAGAGCGTTGAGCAAAATCTGGTTGTCGCGCGCATGCAGGCCGATGGTGGGCTCGTCGAGCACGTAGCACACGCCCTGCAGGTTGCTGCCCAGCTGCGCGGCCAGGCGGATGCGCTGGGCCTCGCCACCGCTGAGCGTGGGCGCGCCTCGGTCCAGCGTGAGGTAGCCCAGGCCCACTTCTTCCAGAAATTCGAGGCGACTCTGGATCTCGGGCACCAGGTCGCGGGCGATGTCGGCCTCGCGCTGGGTCATGCCGCCTTCAATGCGCAGGGTCTCGATCCAGCGGCGCACATCGGTCACGGACAGCGCGGCAATGTCGGTGATGCCTACGCCTGCAAATCTGACCGCACGGGCCGTGGCATTCAGCCGCGTGCCACTGCAGCTCGGGCAAGCCGTATCGGCCAGGTCTTCCACCTCGGGCTCGGCAAAAGTCTGCTCACGGCCTTTTTCCTTGTCGTCCTGCACCGAGTCGTCAAACACCTTGCGCTGGTCTTTGGTGAGCTTGACACCGGTGCCCACGCAGTCGGGGCACCAGCCGTGTTTGCTGTTGTACGAGAACAGGCGCGGGTCCAGCTCGGCATAGCTGGTGGCGCACACCGGGCAGGCGCGTTTGGTGGAGAAGGCCTGCAGCGTACCAATGCCCGCCGTGGGCTGGCCGCCCTCCATGGCCTCGCGCAGGCCGGTGATGCCACTGAGCACATGCACCACGCCCTTGCCGTGCGTAAGTGCGTCGGCCAGCGCGGTGCGCAAAGCCGCTTCGTTCTCGGGCGACACATCGAGGCTGGCCACAGGCAGCTCGATGGTGTGTTCCTTGAAGCGGTCGATGCGCGGGAAGTTCGTGGTGGGCAAGAAGTTGCCATCCACCCGCAGGTGCGTGTAGCCGCGCGGACGCGCCCAGTCAGCCAGTTCGGTGTACACGCCCTTGCGGTTCATCACCAGCGGCGCGAGCAGGCCAATGTGCTGGCCCCGGAAGTTCTTCAGCAATTGCGCGGCGATGCTGTCGGGCGTCTGCGGCTGCACGGCGGCGCCGTCCTTCACGCAGTGCTGCGTGCCGAGCTTGACGTACAGCAGGCGCAGGAAGTGCCACACCTCGGTGGTCGTGCCCACGGTGGACTTGCGCCCGCCGCGCGAGAGGCGCTGCTCGATGGCGACGGTGGGCGGGATGCCATACACGGCATCCACCTCGGGCCGGCCGGCGGGCTGCACGATGGACCGCGCATAGGCGTTGAGCGATTCAAGGTACCGCCGCTGACCTTCGTTGAACAGGATGTCAAACGCCAGCGTGGACTTGCCCGAGCCACTCACGCCCGTCACCACGTTGAACTTGCCGCGCGGGATGTCCACGCTCAGGTTCTTGAGGTTGTGCTCCTTGGCGTTGACGATTTCAATGGCATTTTTGGCCTCCTGCGCTCGCCCCTCTTGCCCAAGCAGCTCCTTTTTTCGTAGCGCCGCAGCTTTTTCGTGCACCGAGTGGCCGCCCACGCCCAGCGCCAGCTCGTAGTCGCGCAGCGCCTGCCCGGTGTGCGAGGTGGCGTGCTGCCGCACGTCCTCGGGCGTGCCCTCGGCAACGATGAGGCCCCCCGCGTAGCCGCCCTCGGGGCCCAGATCGATGAGCCAATCGCTCGCGCGGATCACGTCCAGGTTGTGCTCGATGACGATGAGCGAGTGCTCCGCGTCGATGAGCTTGCGCAGCGCGCGCATGAGTTTGGCGATGTCGTCAAAGTGCAGGCCGGTGGTGGGCTCGTCGAACAGGAACAGCGTGCCCTTGCGCGCTACGGCCTGGCGCGACTTGCTCTGAACGCGAGCCGCTTCCGCAAGAAAACCGGCCAGCTTGAGCCGCTGCGCCTCACCGCCCGACAGGGTCGGCACAGGCTGGCCCAGCGCCACGTATTCGAGCCCCACATCGACGATGGGCTGCAGCGCGCGGATCACATCGCGGTCATTGGCAAACAGGTCGGCCGCCTCAGCCACCGTGAGGGCCAACACGTCTGCCACGTTGAGGCTGCGGCCACCGCGTTCGATGGTGATTTCCAGAATCTCGGGCCGGTAGCGCTTGCCGTCGCAATCCGGGCAGCGCAGGTACACGTCACTCAGGAACTGCATCTCCACATGCTCGAAGCCCGAGCCCCCACAGGTCGGGCAGCGCCCGTCGCCGCTGTTGAAGCTGAACTTGCTGGCGGTGTAGCTGCGCTGCTTGGACAGCGGGGCCACCGCATACAGCTCGCGGATGCTGTCCCATGCCCCCACATAGCTCACGGGGTTGGAGCGCGCCGTCTTGCCGATGGGCGACTGGTCCACAAACACCACGTCCGACAGGTGGTCCGCGCCCAGCATGCGGTCGTGCGCGCCCGGCGTGTCGGTGGCCTTGCCGAAGTGGCGCAGCAGTGCCGGGGCCAGCACGTCCTGGATCAGGCTCGACTTGCCCGAGCCGCTCACGCCCGTCACGGTGACCAGGCGCTGCAGCGGAAACTCGACCGACACGTTCTGCAGGTTGTGCTCACGCGCGCCCTCCAGGATGAGGCGCGGGGTCGATTCCGTCACCATGCGCTTGAAGCCGAAGCCCACATGCTTGCGGCCGCCCAGGTAAGCGCCGGTGAGCGTGTCGGCCTTGCGCAAATCCGCCGTGGTGCCGTCGAACACGATCTGCCCACCCAAACGGCCCGGCCCGGGCCCCATGTCGATCATGCGGTCGGCCGCGAGCATCACGGCCGGGTCGTGCTCCACCACCACCAGGGTGTTGCCCGCGTCGCGCAGGCGCAGCATGGCCTCGGTGATGCGGTGCATGTCGCGCGGGTGCAGGCCGATGCTGGGCTCGTCGAGCACGAAGAGCGTGTTGACCAGCGAGGTGCCGAGGGCCGTGGTGAGGTTGATGCGCTGCACCTCGCCACCGCTCAGCGTGCGGCTTTGCCGGTCGAGCGTGAGGTAGCCAATGCCCACGTCGCACAGGTACTGCAGGCGTGTGGTGATTTCTTCGTGCAACAGCTTGAGCGCTTGCGCGTCGCCGCCCTTGGCATCGTCGCCCACCGGCAATTGCATGCGCGCAAAGAACTGGCGCAGGCGGTCGATGGGCAGCAGCATCAGGTCGTGCAGGCACAGGCCTGGCAGGGCCTCCAATAGTTCACGCGACCATTGCACGCCTTCGGGCATGAAGCGCTTGGCGGGTTCCAGCACCGCATCGGCGTCTTCCTTGCGGCCGATGCGCCAGAGCAGGCTCTCGGTCTTGAGGCGCGCACCCGCGCAGGTGGGGCATGGCGTGTAGCTGCGGTACTTGGACAAGAGCACGCGGATGTGCATCTTGTAGGCCTTGCTCTCCAGGTACTCAAAAAAGCGCTTGATGCCATACCACTGCTTGCTCCACTGGCCGTCCTTGTAGCCAGGGGCGCCGCCGATCACCCATTTCTTCTGGTCGTCGGTGAGCTTGTACCAGGGCGTGTCGCGCGGGATGCCTGCGGCCTCGGCGTGGCGCATGAGGTCGTCCTGCGCCTCTTGCCATGCGGGGGTCTGGATGGTCTTGATGGCACCAGCACGAAGCGTGAGCTTGTCGTTGGGGATGACCAGGCCGTAGTCCACGCCGATCACACGGCCAAAACCCCGGCAGCTGTCGCACGCGCCCACGGCGGAGTTGAACGAGAAGGCAGACGGAATGGGATCGCTGTAGCGCAGGTCGCTGTCGGGGCAGTGCAGGCCGGTGGAGAAACGCCACAACTCCGGTTCCCCTTCATCTACCAGCCGATACACGTTGAGTCGCCCTGTGCCGCGCTTGAGCGCCACCTCAATCGCCTCGATCACCCGCGCCTTCTCGGCATTGCCCAGCCGAAAGCGGTCGGCCACCACATCCAGCACCTTGCGCGGGCCGGTGGGTGTGGCCACCTCGCGCTCGGCCTGCACCTTGGTGAAACCGCTGGCGGACAGCCATTGTTCGACCTGTTCGGCCGAGGTGTTGGCAGGCAGTTCGACCGGGAAGGTCAACACGATGCGCGGGTCGCCCGCCTCGGCACTGCGCTGCTGCAGCTCGGCATAGATGGTCTCGGGTGAATCGTGGCGCACCGGCTGTGCGGTCTGCTTGTCAAAGAGCTGGCCCGCGCGCGCAAACAGCAGCTTGAGGTGGTCGTTCAGCTCCGTCATCGTGCCCACGGTGGAGCGGCTGGAGCGCACTGGGTTGGTCTGGTCGATGGCAATGGCCGGGGGCACGCCCTCGACCTTGTCCACGGCGGGCTTGTCCATGCGATCCAGGAACTGGCGCGCATAGGCGCTGAAGGTCTCCACATACCGGCGCTGGCCCTCGGCGTACAGCGTGTCAAACACCAGGCTGGATTTGCCCGAGCCGCTGGGGCCGGTCACCACCGTGAGTTCACCGGTGCGGATGTCCAGGTCCAGGTTCTTGAGGTTGTGCTGGCGTGCGCCACGGATGCGGATCTGTCCCTGGGTCATGGAGGCGGTCTTTCTGGGGTGAGGCAAAACATTCTAGGGACGCCCGGTGCACGGCGCGTGCGCCAGGCGATTACCCCCGCAAGGCAGTGCGACGGGGTTTGACAACGCACAAAAACCCACACAGCAAAGGGTGTTTCGCCTGGACAACCCTATTTGGCGCCCGGAGGGCCTCCGTATAGACTGCTTCCTTCGCACCGACAACAAGACACCAGCAAAAGGAAACAGCGATGAAGCAATGGCAAACACTGTGGGCTGGCCTGGCACTGGCCCTTTCCGTGGGCGGCACCTCCCACGCCCAGATCCTGATCGGCCAGACTGCCGGGTTCTCCGGCCAGGTGGCAGCCGGGGTGAAAGAGACCACAGACGGTGCCCGGCTGTACATCGACGCTATTAACGCCAAGGGCGGTGTGAACGGCCAGAAGATTGAGCTCACCTCACTCGACGACAAGTTCGACCCCAAGCTGGCTGCCGAAAACGCGCGCAAGCTGATCGAGGAGCAGAACGTAGTGGCCATGTTCCTTACTCGCGGCACGCCGCACACCGAGGCCATCATTCCGCTGCTCGAAAAACACGGGGTGGCGCTGGTGGCGCCCTCCACGGGCGCCATGGTGCTGCACCAACCAGTGCGCAAGTACATCTTCAATGTGCGGGCCACCTACCAGCGTGAAGCCGAGAAGGCCATGACCCACCTGGCCTCCATGGGCATGACGCGTATTGCCGTGGTGTATGCAGACGACAGCTTTGGCGCCGACGGCGTCGCGGGCGCACAAAAGGGCCTTGCGGGCGCCAAGCTCAAGCCTGTGGTGCTGGAAAAGTTCGACCGAGCCAAGCCAGATTTCTCCCCCATCGCCGCCAAGATTGCCAAGGCAGACACCCAATCCGTGCTGATCATCGCCTCGGGATCGACGGTGGTGGAGGCCAGCAATGCGTTCCGTACCGCAGGCTCTGCTGCACAGGTCGTGACGCTCTCCAACAACGCCTCGGGCGGCTTTATCAAGAGCCTGGGCGCCAACGCGCGCGGAGTGATCGTGACCCAGGTCTACCCCAACGAACGCGCCGTGACCTACCCCATGGTCAAGGAGGCCCAGGAGCTGGCCAAGGCCAAGGGCCTGACGGAAATCAGCCCCGCCACGCTGGAAGGCTTTGCTGCCGCCAAGGTGCTGGTAGAAGGCCTCAAACGCGCGGGCCCCAAACCCGGTCGCGACAAGATCCATGCCGCGCTGGAGACCATCAAGAAGCTAGACCTGGGCGGCCTGGAGGTGAGCTACGGCCCCGACGACCACACGGGGCTGGACTTCGCGGACCTGTCCATCATCGGCACGGACGGTAAGTTTAGGCGGTGACACCCCCAGGTTTGGCAGCACCTTCATGGGGCGCTGCCAGACCCCGCCATCTACACTTTTTTCAGTTGCTCCGCCGATGGCCTTGCCTACACTCTGGCACTCCATAAGCAAGAGACAACCCATGAAGACTGTGGGCCGGTGCAGCACGCTCTGCCCCTGTTTATCGCCCTCGGGATCGGCACCACGCACGCCTGGCTGCTCATAGGCCAGACCGTCGGCATCACCGGCTCGGCCGCCGCAGCGGTCGCCGAATCCATGCAGGGCGCGGCCCTGTACATCGACCACGTCAATGCCAAAGGCGGCGTGGGCGGTCAGAAGGTCGAAGTGATTTCGCTGGACGACAAGTTCGCCCCCAAGCTCACACTGCAGAACACCAAGACGCTGATCGAAGAAAAGGGCGTGATCGGCCTGTTCATGACACGCGGCACACCCCACACGCAGGGCATCATGCCGCTGCTGGAGCAGCACGGCGTGCCGCTGGTGGGCCCCTCCACCGGGGCCATGGTGCTGCACCAGCCCGTGCCCAAGTACATCTTCAACGTGCGGGCCCCCTACCAGCGCGAGGTGGAAAAGGCCATCACCCACCTCAACACCCTGGGCATCAAGCGCATTGGTGTGGTGCATGTGGACGACACCTTTGGTGCTGACGGCCTCGCGGGAGCGCTATCCGGCTTCAAGACCAACCAGCTGGACGCGCTTTTTATCGAGAAGTTTGACCGCGCCAAGCCCGACTACAGCGCGATCGCGCCCCGGGTGGCGCAAAAGCAGCCGCAGGCCGTGGTCTCCATTGGCACCGGGGCGGCGGTGGTAGAGGGCATCAAGGCACTGCGTGCTGCAGGTGTCACCGGGCAGATCGTCACCCTGTCCAACAATGCCTCGGGCGGCTTCGTGAAACTGCTGGGCGACCAGGCCCGGGGCGTGGTCGTCACGCAGGTTTATCCGTCTGAGCGCTCGCTCAACTACCCCGTCGTCAAGGAGGCGATGGAGCTGGCACGGGCCAAGAACATTTCCGACCTCACCCCCGCCATGGTGGAGGGTTTTGTGAGCGCCAAGGTGCTGCTGGAAGGCATCAAGCGCGCAGGCCCCAAGCCTGACCGCGCCAAGCTGCACGCCGGGCTGGAGAGCATCAAGAAATGGGATCTGGGCGGGGTGGAGCTGAGCTACAGCCCCACCGACCACAGTGGCCTGGTGTTTGCCGATCTGTCCATCATTGGCAGTGACGGCCGCTTCAAGCGCTGAGCCGCAGGAGCACTGAAGCGCGGAGGCCGCTGGCGCTTGGCGCAGCAGCACCCAAAAAAGAAAGCCCGGGGCTGACGCACCGGGCTTTTTTGCATCGCACCACCACAGGTGGCGGGGCGCCCTAGCGGCGCCTGCAGGCCACAAGGTTGAACGCTTACTGGGCGCTGGCTGGAGCGGCAGGCGCAGCAGCAGGAGCCACAACGGCAGCAGGTGCGGGTGCGGCCGCACTGGCAGGAGCCTCTGGCGCATGCACTGCATCGGCGCCGTGTTTTTCACCGCCCATGTCGGCCTTGTCGCCCGCCACGATGATCACGTACATCGACAGCGCTGCAAACAGAACGAAGCCAACAACAATCTTCCACATAAAAATCTCCTTGGGTCCTTGGGAATGGGTTTGTTCAATCAAGGGGCCTGGCAGTCGCGCAGGGTTATCGGTTGTACTGGTGCGCAGCCCAAGCCCCTTGATGGAACACAGGGCCCGCCCCTTGCGGGTTGGGCCCTGCACACCGGTGGGTGCCGACCGGCAACCCCGCAGGGTCACCGGTCGGCCATCACGGATCAGTCGTTGGCGTAGATGTCCACGTCCTTGGTTTCCTTGATGAACAGGCCACCAATCACCACCGTGGCACCGGCGATGATGATGGGGTACCACAGGCCGTTGTACATGTTGCCGGTCTGGGCCACGATGGCAAACGCCGTGGTGGGCAGCAGGCCGCCGAACCAGCCGTTACCGATGTGGTACGGCAGGGACATGGACGTGTAGCGGATGCGGGTGGGGAACATTTCCACCAGCATGGCGGCGATGGGGCCGTACACCATGGTCACCAGCAGCACCAGGTAGACCAGGATCGCGATGACCATGACCTTGTCGATGCGGGCGGGGTCTGCCTTGGTGGGGTAGCCAGCGGCCTTGAGCGCATCGGCCACGGCCTTCTTGAACTCGCCGTCCTTCTTCTTGGCTTCGTCAGCGGGCAGGCCCTTGCTGGTGTAACCGGTGATGGAGGTCTCACCGATCTTGATCACGGCGGGGGCGCCTGCCGCAGCGGGGGCGTTTTCGTAGCTCACCGAAGCGGCGGCCAGCACCTGCTTGGCGATGTCGCACGAGCTGGTGAACTTGACGGTGCCAGTGGGGTTGAACTGGAACGAGCACTCGTTGGCGTCAGCAACCACCACGACCTTGTTCTTGGCCTGGGCTTCAGCCAGCGCGGGGTTGGCCGCCTTGGTCAGGGCACCGAACACGGGGAAGTAGGTCAGCGCAGCCAGCAGGCAGCCAGCCAGGATGATGGGCTTGCGGCCGATCTTGTCCGACAGCGAACCGAACAGGATGAAGAAGGGCGTACCAATCAGCAGCGAGATGGCCACAAAGATGTTGGCGGTAGCGCCATCGACCTTCAGTGCCTGCGTCAGGAAGAACAGTGCGTAGAACTGGCCCGAGTACCACACCACGGCCTGGCCAGCCGTCAGGCCCACCAAAGCCAGGATCACGATCTTGAGGTTCTTCCACTCGCCGAAGGATTCCTTCAGGGGGGCCTTGGAGGTCTTGCCCTCGGCCTTCATCTTCTGGAATGCGGGCGATTCGTTCATGGCCAGGCGGATCCACACCGAGATGGCCAGCAGCACGATCGACACGATGAACGGCACGCGCCAGCCCCAGTCGGCAAAGGCCTCTTCACCGATGACGGTGCGGGTGCCCAGGATCACCATCAGCGACAGGAAAAGACCCAGCGTGGCCGTGGTCTGGATCCAGGCGGTGTAGGCGCCGCGTTTGCCGTGCGGGGCATGCTCGGCCACATAGGTGGCAGCGCCGCCGTACTCACCGCCCAGGGCCAGGCCCTGCAGCAGGCGCAGCACGATCAGGATGATGGGAGCGGCCACACCAATCGACGCATAGGTCGGCAGGATACCCACGATGAAGGTGGACAAGCCCATGATCAGGATGGTCACCAGGAAGGTGTACTTGCGGCCGATCATGTCGCCCAGGCGGCCGAAGAAGATGGCGCCGAACGGACGGACGATGAAGCCCGCCGCAAACGCCAGCAGCGCGAAGATGAAGGCCGAGCCGGCATCCAGACCGCTGAAGAACTGCTTGGCGATGATGGCCGCGAGCGAGCCGTAGAGGTAAAAGTCGTACCACTCGAAAACAGTGCCGAGCGACGAAGCGAAGATAACCTTCCTCTCTTCGGGCGTCATCGGCCGCGGTGCGGGATGGACTGTAGCCATGGTGAATGTCTCCTGTTGGTTATTCAGACCGCACTGCGGCGGGCTGTACGCATTCTTGGAGATTGCACTGACCACGCTCTGACGCGAAACCAACAAGAGCTTTCATCAAACTGACCGCTCTCTGACAACTTAGGGTGAAACCCGCAGCACCCCTTTCAGCATCCGGAAACAGCTCAGGACTTCGCGGGTAAACCCGATGGGAGCTGGCTGACAGCATTCCAGTCCGGGCCATCAAACCATGCGTCTCCATCCAGGTAGGCGCGCAGCATGGGCAGGCTGTCGAGCCCCCAGAAAATCTTGCCGTCCACCACAAATGCGGGCACGCCAAACACACCCGCCGCCTGCGCGGCCTCGGTGTTGGCGCGCAGCAGCGCCTTGGGGCCGTCGCTGTGCGTGTCCTGCCCCGGGCGGATCTGCTCGCTCAGCTCGGTCGCCAGCACGGCCAGGCGCTCGGCATCCAGCGCGTCGTGCCCGCCCTGCCACACATGGCGTAGCACGGTGCCCGCCACAAAGCGGTTGATGGAGCCATCGTCGCTGCAGGCCAGCGCCTGGCGCAGCAGCGGCAGCGGGCTGAACGGGTGGCGCGCGGGCATTTGCAGCGGCGTGCCCTGCGCGTGGCCCAGCCAGGTCACGTGGCGGTAGGTCCAGTCGCGCTTGGGTGCAATGCCCGCCGGGCCGGGGTTGGCATGCTGCTGCAGCAACGCGCCCAGCAGCACCGGCTGGTAGGCCACGCTGTAGCTCAGGCCCTCCAGCGCCTCGGGCAGGCGTTCAAACGCCAGCCACGCGTAGGGCGAGACAAAGTCCAGGTAGAAGGTGATGTGCTTCATGTCAGCTCTCCATGTCATTGCACGGCGACCCACCGTGCATAAAACGGGCGCGGCCCGGGCGAAGGCAGCCGCGCCGCGCTGGCTGCGTCCCCCTCCCCTGCCCGCATTGCGCTGCCACGCGAGAGCGGGGGGAAGCGGCGCCGCCGCTCAAGGGTGTGCCTCAGGGCGGATGCCTGCGCGGCCCAGCAACTGCTCCCAGATGCCCCGGCGTAGGCTGCCATCGGCGCGCGACCAGAGGCGGATCTCGTCCAGCGTGCGAAAGCAGCCTTCGCAGTGGCTGCGATCGAGCGACATGCGGCACACCGAGATGCAGGGCGAGGGCACCGGCTCAGCATTTTCATGATCAAAATGGCCGTCTGCGCGCAACTGAATTGCCTTAGCAGCTAGCAAATCAATAGCATTCATACCACCACCGGGGCCTGGACCACATCCACCACCGGGGCGCCCGTCAGCCGCTGCAGGTCGCTGGGGTGCAGCGCAAACACGCCATGTGGGTGCCCTGCGGCCGCCCACACCACCTCAAAGCGCAGCAGGTCCTGGTCGATGAGCGTGACGGGCGGCGTGGCGTGCGCCACGGGCGACACACCGCCGATGGAAAAGCCCGTGCGGCTTTTCACGAAGTCGGCGTCGGCCCGGCCGATCTTGCCGCCCACATGGGCCTCGACCTTTTTTTCGTCCACACGCCGGTCGCCCGAGGTGACCACCAGCACGGCCACATCGTCGCTCTTGCGGCGGAAGATGATGCTCTTGGCGATCTGCCCCACGGCGATGCCCAGCGCATCGGCCGCCTGCTGCGCGGTGCGCGCAGCGTCGTCCAGCATCTGCGGGCGGTGGGGGTGGCCCAGGGATTCGAGCGCCGCAGCCACGCGCTGCACGCCCTCGGGCAGGTTTTTCACTTCAGCTCCACACACGGTTGTTTTCTCCTGCGCCCGGCGGGTTCACCCGGCGCGTTTGGTGAGCAGCGCATTGGCCGCCCGGGAATTGGGTTTGCGGTCCAGGAAGCCACTGATGTAGGCCCCTGCATCGATGAGCTTATCAAGGTCAATGCCCGTCTCTATGCCCATGCCCTGCAGCATATAGACCACGTCTTCGGTGGCCACATTGCCCGTGGCGCCCTTGGCATAGGGGCAGCCGCCCAGCCCGGCCACAGATGACTGGTAGTTCCACACGCCCAGCTCCAGCGCAGCCAGCGTGTTGGACAGCGCCTGGCCGTAGGTGTCGTGGAAGTGGCCCGACACCTCGTCGATGCCAAAGTGCTGCAGCGTGGCCTCCAGCGCCTTCTGCACCTTGCGCGGAGTGCCCACGCCGATGGTGTCGGCCACGTCCACGCGCTGCACGCCAATGCCTTTAAGCAGGCCCGCGAGGTAGGCCACGCGCTCGGGGGCAATGTCGCCTTCGTACGGGCAGCCCACGGTGCAGCTCATGGCGCCGCGCACGCGGATGCCAGCGGCCAGCGCGGCCTGCACCACGGGCGCAAAACGCTCGATGCTTTCAGCAATGCTGCAGTTGATGTTGCGCTGGCTGAAAGCCTCGCTGGCGGAGCCGAAGACGACGATCTCGTCGGGTTTATCCAGCACGGCCGCCTCAAAGCCCTTGAGATTGGGCGTGAGCACCGAATACGCCACACCGCTCTGGCGCGTGATGCCTTCCATCACCTCATGGTTGTCAGCCATCTGCGGCACCCACTTCGGACTCACGTAGCTGGTGACCTCGATCTCTTGCAGGCCCGCCTGCTGCAGGCGGTGCACCAGCTCGATCTTGACAGCGGCAGGCACCGGCGTCTTTTCATTCTGCAGGCCGTCGCGGGGGCCCACATCAATGAGGCGCACGCGGGGGGGGATGGAGGAGGTCATGGGAATCCTGATACAAAAAAAGGCGCGGGTTCAATACCCCCGCGCCGGGTTGACAATGCCCGCCACGGCCTCGCCCCGCTGCAGCGCGGCGATCTTGCGCGCAATCTGGGCAATGCTCTCGTCGCGTAGCGTGCGCGCCGAGGTGTGGGGGGTGAGGGTGATGCGCGGCTGGTTCCAGAACGCGTGGCCTGCGGGCAGCGGCTCGGTGCGGAACACATCCAGCGTGGCGCCCGCCACATGGCCGCTGGCGATGGCGGCCAGCAGGTCTTCGTCCACTAGGTGCGCGCCGCGCGCTACGTTGATCACGTAGGCGCCGGGCTGCAGGCGGGCCAGCGTGTCCTTGTTGATCACGTCGGCCGTCTCGGGCGTGAGCGGAAGCAGGTTGACCAGCACCCGGCTCGCGGCCAGGAAGTCGTTGAACTGCTCTGCCCCGCTGAAGGCCCGCACGCCCTCGATGGCCTTGGGGCTGCGGCTCCAGCCGTTGATGGGGAAGTCGAACTGCGCAAGCGCCTTGGCCACCCGTTCGCCCAGCACACCCAGCCCCATCACGCCGATGGGGTAGTCGCTGCGCAGGCGCGGCTTGCGGTAGCCCCAGCGGCCCGCCGCCATGTCGGCCTCGTAGCCATCGAACTCGCGGAAGTGGCGGATGACTGCGTGGCACACGTACTCGGCCATCTGCACGGCCATGCCCGCGTCATCCAGCCGCACCACCAGCGCGCCCGGTGGCAGGCGCAGCTTGAGCAACGCATCCACGCCCGCACCGATGTTGAACAGGGCCTTGAGCCCCGGCTGCTCGTCCATGAACTGCTGGGGCGGCACCCAGACCACGGCGCAATCGGCCTGCGGTGCGCCGGGTTGCCAAACGGAAATATCAGCGCCGGGCAGCGCGGCGGCCAGGCCCTGCAGCCAGGGTTCGGCCTTGGTGTCGGTACAGCAAAAGGTGATTTTCATGGCGGCTTAGGGTAACGGCATTGCACCCTGCGCGCTGTCACGCGCGGGGTGCCCCCGCCAAGCTCATGCCTTCTCGGCGGCCGCCAGCTTGAGCAGTTCGGCTCCCTCAGTCACCTGGTCACCGGGCGCGTAGAGCAGCTCCTGCACCACACCATCGGCCGGTGCGGCAATGGTGTGCTCCATCTTCATGGCTTCCATCACCGCCAGCGGCTGGCCCTTGGCCACTTGGTCGCCCGCCTTCACGGCAAACGACACCACCTTGCCGGGCATGGGGGCCGTCAGGCGCCCGCCTTCGGCCGCGACCTCGCCCGCGTGGGCCAGCAGGTCGATGGCGGTGATCTGCGTGGCGCCACGCGGGGTAAAGACATGGTCCACCTCGCCCTGCGCATACACGGCGGCGCGGGTGCGCTGGCCAGCAAACTGCAGCTCGATGCCATCGGCCTGTGCGGCAAACACCAGCGGCCCGGCCACGGCGGTTCCACCCTCGCCCACGGCCAGATGCAAACTGCCACCGCGCTCGTACGTGAGCCAGGCCTTGGCATGCTCGCCGCCAAACTCGAACTCAAAGCGGCGCTGCACCACGCCATGGGTGTGGAAGCCGTCGCGGCGGCTGAACGGGTCCACGCCTTCGCTGGCGCGCTCCTTCAGCAGCGTTTGCGCCACCGCAGCGGCAGCGGCCAACGGCAAGCCCACCGGCTCCTGGTGGAACAGCACGGCCTGCTCGCGCGGGATGAGCGCGGTGTCGAGCTGGGCGCTGGCAAATGCCTCGGTGCGCGCCACGCGGCGCAAAAACTGCACGTTGGTCGCCAGGCCCACGATGTGGGTCTGCGCCAGCGCTTCATCGAGCCGCGCCAACGCCTGTTCGCGCGTGTCGCCATGCACGATGAGCTTGGCCACCATGGAGTCGTAGAACGGACTGATCGCATCGCCCTGGCGCACGCCGGAATCGACGCGCACCGCGCCGCGTTCAAACGTCACGCAATCGGGCAGCGCATACACGTTGAGCGCGCCGGTGGCGGGCAAGAAGTTGTTGTCGGGGTTCTCGGCGCAGATACGGGCTTCGATGGCATGGCCGGTGATGCGCAGGTCTTGCTGCTGCAGCGGCAGCGGCTCGCCCGAGGCCACACGCAGCTGCCACTCCACCAGGTCCAGGCCGGTGATGGCCTCGGTCACCGGGTGTTCCACCTGCAGGCGGGTGTTCATCTCCATGAAGTAGAACTTCATCTGGTCGGGCCGCTCGTAGCCGCCGGGCTGCTCCACGATGAACTCCACCGTGCCTGCGCCCACGTAGTTCACCGCCTTGGCGGCGGCCACGGCGGCCTCGCCCATCTGTGCACGCAGCGCAGGCGTCATGCCGGGGGCGGGGGCTTCTTCCAGCACCTTCTGGTGGCGGCGCTGCACGGAGCAGTCGCGCTCGAACAGGTAGACGCAGTTGCCATGCGTATCGCCAAACACCTGGATCTCGATGTGGCGGGGGCGCTGCACGTATTTTTCGACCAGCACCGCATCGTCGCCAAAGCTGTTGATGGCCTCGCGCTTGCAGGATTCGAGCGCGGCGGCGAAGTCCTCGCTCTTGTCCACCGCGCGCATGCCCTTGCCACCGCCGCCCGCGCTGGCCTTGATGAGAACGGGGTAGCCAATGCGGTCGGCCTCGCGCTGCAGCAGGGCCGGGTCCTGGTCGCTGCCGTGGTAGCCGGGCACCAAGGGCACACCGGCCTTTTCCATGAGCTGTTTGGACTCAGCCTTGAGCCCCATGTCCTTGATGGCCGAAGCGGGTGGGCCAATGAACACCAAGCCGGCCGCCGCGCAAGCCTGTGCGAAGTCTTCGTTCTCGCTCAGGAAGCCGTAGCCGGGGTGGATGGCCTGTGCGCCTGTGGATTTGGCTGCCTCGATGATGCGCTCCCAGCGCAGGTAGCTGTCCTTGGGCGCACTGCCGCCAATGTGCACGGCCTCGTCGCACACGGCGACATGTTTGGCGTTGGCGTCGGCGTCGGAATACACGGCGACGGTCTTCACGCCCAGGCGCTGGGCCGTGGCGGCGACACGGCAAGCGATCTCACCGCGATTGGCAATCAGGATTTTTGTAAACATTTACGCCACCTTGGCAGAACCAGAAAAGAAAGAGGAAAGGCGCCGCACCACGGCGCGCAGAAACTTGAACAGCACCACCAGCAGCAGCACCGACACGGCCACCATCACCACCAGCGCCACACCAAACGCCACCGGGTACTGCGTGGCCAGCCACACCACGGCGACTACCAGCCCGTCTTCAAAGAACGACAGCCCCCAGTTGGAAAACGGCTCGGGCGAGGTATTCACGGCGGCCCGCGTGGTCATCTTGGTGGCCAGGGCCGTCGCAGAGAGCGAGCCCCCCAGCAACCCCGCCACCACAGCCATGGTGGCGTTGTCGGCGCCAAACACTCCGTACGCCAGGGCCGCGCCCGCGGGCACACGGATGAAGGCGTGCACGGCGTCCCAGGCGCTGTCTACCCAGGGCACCTTGTCGGCAAAAAACTCCACCAGCAGCATGAAGCCGCTGACCATCAGCACCAGTGGGTGCTGCAGCATGGCCAGGCCGGGTGGCAGTGGCATCCAGCCCAGCACGCCCATCATGCCGACCAGGAACACCACGGCATACAAACGAAAGCCGCTGGCCCAGCCCAGGGCGGCGGCCAGGGCCAGCAGGCTGGGCATGTCGAGTTGGGCAGTCGCCGTGGCCGCAGCATCGCCCACGGCGCGCGCGGTGCCGCCGTCCACATGCAACCCCAGCGTGTGGAGCCACTGCACGATGTTGAACCAGAGGGTATCCATGGCCTGTAGGTACCGCGCAATCAGCCCAACCAGTTGGGCTTGCGCTTATTCAGGAAGGACTGCACGCCTTCCTTGCCTTCATCGCTGGCGCGGATGTCGGCAATGCCCTGCACGGTGGCGGCGATCAGGTCCGCGTTGATTTCGCGCTCGGCGACTTGAAGCACCAGCTTCTTGCAGGCTCGCACGGCGTTGGGGCTCGCGCTGGTAAGGGCCTTGAGCAGTTCATCCACCTTGGCGTCGAGCTGGTCGGCTGCTACCACCTCGTGCACGAAGCCGATGCGCAGCGCATCAAACGCATCAAAGCGCTCGGCCGTCAGGAAGTAGCGGTGCGCAGCCCGCGCGCCCATGGCACGGATCACATAGGGGCTGATGGTGGCGGGGATGAGCCCCAGCTTCACTTCGCTGAGGCAAAAGCCTGCGGTGTCCACCGCCACAGCCATGTCGCACGCGGCGACCAGGCCCATGCCGCCAGCGTACACATCGCCCTGCACGCGGGCCACCGTGGGCTTGGGGCATTCATAGATCACGCGCAGCATCTCGGCCAGCTTGCCCGCGTCGGCGATATTCTCATCGCGCGTGTAGTCGGCCATGCGGCGCATCCAGTTGAGGTTGGCTCCCGCGCAAAAGGCGGGGCCCTCTGCAGCCAACACCACGGCGCGCACATCGGGGCGACCGCCCACGTCTGTGAAGGCGGCGGTCATCTCGGCGATGACCTCATCGCTGAAGGCATTGCGCACCTCGGGCTGGGTGAGCGCGATGCGCGCCACTGCGCCGGACTGGGTGATGGAAAGGTTCTGGCTGTTCATGGCTTGGACGGGTTTTGCAAGAAGTAGACAAGATCCAGCTCGGGACTGGGCTGACCCAGGGCAGTCAATGCGGCAGTGAGCTGCCCCCGGTGGTGTGTTCCGTGGTTGAACACATGGGCCAGGGTGGCCGCAAACGGCAGCGATGCCGCCGTGCCGCGCATGGTGGTGTAGTCCAGCGTGCCGCCCCAGCGGTCGGGCGAGAAGGACGCAATCAGCGGCGCCCAGCGGGCAGCCCCCTCGCGCAGGCGGGTGTCCAGCTGAGCACGGTCGGGCTCCACCTCGGCGTCCAGCGTCACCGTGGGTGAGCGGCCTTCGGCAAACCGCACGAACCACAGCAGCTGCTCGCCCACAAGCAGATGGTTGAGCGTGCCATGGATGCTTTTGAAGTACAGCCCCACATCACGCCGGTAGTCCGCATCGGGCAGCGCACCCACGGCGCCCAGCAAGCGCGCCGTGGCCCACACGTTGTAGCCTGCTAGCAGCTCGAAGTGCGCCGTCCAGCTTGGGCTCATGGCGCAGTGCGGGTGGTCAGCACCCGGCTCCAGAAAACATCGAGAGCGGCCAATGACTTGGCACGTGCTTCGGGGTTGCCGCCCTGGTGCACGCCCTGTGAGGAGGTGCCGTTGGGCACATCCGCACGCAGGCGCACCGGGGTCGTGCCGTCAAAGCCGTGGTAGCTGCCTTCGTAGACCTGCACCGTGATGTCATCGCCACCGCCGCGCGCCTGCAGACTGCGCGCAAATTCCACGCAGGGCTGGGCAGGTGTCCAGTCGTCCAGAGCGCCCAGCAGCATCAGCAGCGGAACAGTCTCCAGCGCCGCCTGGCGCTTGGCCAGCGGGCCACAGCCGGGGTAGAAAACGGCGGCCCCGGCGATGGCGGGCTCGCCAGGCTCGGGGTGGGTGCGGCGGTGCTCCAGCAAGTTCAATGCAGTGGTCGCACCATTGGACCAGCCCAGCACTCCGATGCTGCGCGTGTCCACCTGCGGCTGGGCCGCCAGCCAGGCCAGCGCCGCACGCGCGTCCTGCACACGCTGTGCCACGTCCACGCTGCGATCGCGGTAACGGGTCTGGCAGATGTCACGCAGGCCGCGCGAACCGAAGCTGTCGGGCATCAACACGGCGTAGCCTGCGGCGTGCAGCCGGTCGGCCGTCTCGCGATAGCGTGCGGCCAGACCACCGCTCCGGGCATACAGCCCACCACAGCCATGCAGCGCAAGCACAGCCGGGCGACGCTCCGCGCCCTCTGCGGGCAGCCAGTGCGCGCGCAGCACCACGCCGGAGGGCAGCGGCGGCAGCTCCACGCGCTGCAACGCGGGTGCGGCCATGGCGCCCACAGCAACCCACCCGAGGGCAGCAGCGGGCAACATGCGACGAAGGAATACGGCGAGCATGGCGGTGTGCTGGAGACCGTTCGGGACTACATCCGAAAGATGCCGAACTTAGTGTCTTCGATCGGCGCATTGCGCGTGGCCGACAGGCCCAGCGCCAGCACGCGGCGCGTGTCGGCCGGGTCGATCACACCGTCATCCCACAGACGCGCCGTGGCGTAGTAAGGGTGGCCCTGGTCTTCGTACTGGCGGCGGATGGGGGCCTTGAAGGCTTCTTCTTCCTCCATGCTCCACTGGCCGCCCTTGGCCTCGATGCCGTCGCGCTTGACGGTGGCGAGCACGCTGGCGGCCTGCTCGCCGCCCATCACGCTGATGCGCGCGTTGGGCCACATCCAGAGAAAGCGGGGGCTGTACGCGCGGCCGCACATGCCGTAGTTGCCCGCGCCAAAGCTGCCGCCGATGATGATGGTGAACTTCGGAACACTCGCCGTGGCCACGGCCGTGACCAGCTTGGCGCCGTGGCGGGCGATGCCTTCATTTTCGTATTTGCGGCCGACCATGAAGCCGGTGATGTTCTGCAGGAACACCAGCGGGATCTTGCGCTGGCAGCACAGCTCGATGAAGTGCGCGCCTTTTTGCGCACTCTCGCTGAACAGGATGCCGTTGTTGGCAATGATGCCCACGGGCATGCCTTCGATGCGCGCAAAGCCGCACACCAGGGTGCTGCCAAAGCGGGCCTTGAACTCGTCGAACTCGCTGCCGTCCACCACGCGCGCGATGATCTCGCGCACATCAAAGGGCTTGCGCGTGTCCACCGGGATCACGCCATACAGCTCTTCCGCTACAAATTTAGGAGCTACCGGGACTTGATCAGCGGGCGCAGGGGCCTTGTTTCTATTCAGATTGCGCACCGCCGTGCGTGCCAGCTGCAGCGCATGCAGGTCGTTTTGCGCCAGGTGGTCGGCCACACCCGACAGGCGCGTGTGCACGTCGCCACCGCCCAGGTCTTCGGCGCTCACCACCTCGCCCGTGGCGGCCTTCACCAGCGGCGGGCCGCCCAGAAAGATCGTGCCCTGGTTCTTGACGATGATGGACTCATCGCTCATGGCGGGCACGTAGGCGCCGCCTGCCGTGCAGCTGCCCATCACCACCGCAATCTGCGCAATGCCCTGGGCGCTCATGTTGGCCTGGTTGAAGAAGATGCGGCCGAAGTGGTCGCGGTCGGGAAACACGTCGTCCTGGTTGGGCAGGTTGGCGCCGCCGGAGTCCACCAGGTAAATGCAGGGCAGGCGGTTCTGCGCGGCCACCTCTTGGGCACGCAAGTGCTTCTTCACCGTCATGTGGTAGTAGGTGCCGCCCTTCACCGTGGCGTCGTTGCACACGATCATGCAGTCCACCCCGCTCACGCGGCCGATGCCTGCGATCAGGCCCGCGCCGGGCGCGTCGTTGTTGTACATGTTCAGCGCCGCCAGCGGGGCCAGCTCCAGAAAGGGCGTGCCCGGGTCGAGCAGGTTGGCCACGCGCTCGCGCGGCAGCAGCTTGCCGCGTGCGGTGTGTTTGGCGCGGGCTGCCTCGCCGCCGCCCTGGGCGATCTTGTCCTGCTGGGCGCGCAGATCATGGACCAGCGCGCGCATGGCGGTGGCGTTGGTCTGGAAGTCCGCCGAGCGGGCATTGAGTTGGGTGTCGAGAATGGTCATACGTTCTTGCTCTCTCAAGCGGTTTTCTGTTCTTCCAGGCCCAGCTGGTCTTTCATCTCGTCGCGGATCTTGAACTTCTGGATCTTGCCCGTCACCGTCATCGGAAAGCTGGTGACAAAGCGGATGTAGCGCGGCACCTTGTAGTGCGCGATCTGGCCCTTGCAGAAGGCGCGGATGTCATCCTCGGCGGGCTGGGTGCCCGGCTTGGCGATGATCCATGCGCAGAGTTCCTCGCCGTACTTCTGGTCGGGCACGCCCACCACCTGCACGTCCTGCACCTGGGGGTGACGGTACAAGAATTCTTCGATCTCGCGCGGGTAGATGTTCTCGCCGCCGCGGATCACCATGTCCTTGATGCGGCCCACGATGTTCACATAGCCCTCGGCGTCCATGGTGGCCAGGTCGCCGGTGTGCATCCAGCCGCCCTCATCGATGGCTTCGCGCGTCTTGGCTTCGTCGCCCCAGTAGCCGTGCATCACCGAATAGCCCTTGGTGCAGAACTCGCCGCGCTGGCCGATGGGCACCACCGCGCCCGTGTCCGGGTCCACGATCTTGACCTCCAGGTGCGGCTGCACCTGGCCCACGGTCGATACGCGCTTGTCCAGCGGCGTGTCGGTGCTGCTCTGGCAGCTCACGGGGCTGGTCTCGGTCATGCCGTAGGCGATGGTGATCTCGCGCAGGTTCATCTGCTCCACCACGCGCTTCATCACTTCGGTGGGGCACGGCGATCCGGCCATGATGCCGGTGCGCAGGGTGCTGAGGTTGAAATCGGCAAAACGCGGGTGGTCCAGCTCGGCGATGAACATGGTGGGCACGCCGTGCAGGCCGGTGCAGCGTTCGTCCTGCACCGTCTGCAGCACCGTGAGCGGGTCAAACCCGTCGTTGGGGTAGACGATGGTCGCGCCGTGCGTGAAGCAGGCCAGGTTGCCCAGCACCATGCCAAAGCAGTGGTACAGCGGCACAGGGATGCACAGCCGGTCTGCGGGCGTGAGCTTCATGCACTCGCCGATGAAGAAGCCGTTGTTCAGGATGTTGCGGTGCGTGAGCGTGGCGCCCTTGGGGAAGCCCGTGGTGCCGCTGGTGAACTGGATGTTGATGGGGTCGGTGGCCTGGAGGCCCGCCGCCACCTGCGCCAGGCGCGGGTCGGCCGCGTTGCCGCGCGCAATCAGCTCGGTAAAGCGCAACAGACCGGGCTCGTCGGCACCCTGCCCTGCTTCGTCATCAATCCACACCACCGTCTTCAGCTGCGGCAACTTGGCCGCTTGCAGGTGGCCCGGCTGCTGGCCCTGCCACTCGGGCGCCAGCTCGCGCAGCATGCCCAGGTAGTCACTGGTCTTGAAGCGCGCCATGCTCACCAGCAGCTTGCAGCCCACCTTGTTCAGCGCGTACTCCACCTCGGCCGTGCGGTAGGCGGGGTTGATGTTGACCAGCACCAAGCCCACCTGCGCGGTGGCCAGCTGCATCAGCACCCATTCGGCGTTGTTGTGCGACCAGATGCCCACGCGGTCGCCGGGCGTGAGCCCCATGCCCAGCAGCGCACTGGCCAGGCGGTGGGCTTCGGTCTGCAATTGGGCATAGGTGTAGCGGCGGCCCTGGTGCACGCTCACCAGCGCCTCGCGCTCGGGCTGGCGGGCCACCATGTCGGCAAAAAAGGCGCCGATGGTCTGCTCGATCAGGGGAACGTCGGTGGCGCCACGGGCGTGGCTATCCACCAGCGGTGCGGAGTTCGTTGCGGCTGCGCTGCTCGTCACGGGTGTTGTCTCCTCGGCTCTGTCATTCGGCCCTGCGCCGCAAGAAGATGCGGGCGGGCGATCCGTAAGCATAGAAGCCTGAACCCCTGGCGGGTGGACACAATGGTTGCAAATCGTGCCATGGCTGGCACACTCTGCGGCGTGAAACCGTCCACCCCACCCGCCCACCGCTTGCCCGCGCCCGCCACAGCCCCCGCCGCCACGCCCATAGCCTTTGTGCGCGCCATTGCCCTGGCCTACGAACGGCGCGGCCTGAGCCCCGAACGCGCCCTGGCACAGGCACAGATTGCGCCGCAGTTGCTGCAGGACGACAACGCCCGCATCACCGCCTGGCAGATGGAGCAGATCTCCGACGCCGCCATGCAGGAGCTGGACGATGAGGCCCTGGGCTGGTTCAGCCGCCGCCTGCCCTGGGGCAGCTACGGCATGCTGGCGCGCGCCAGCATCAGCTCGCCCACGCTGCAGGTGGCCCTGGCCCGCTGGTGCCGCCACCATGGGCTGCTGACGGACGACATTGCACTGCAGCTGACCACCGAGGGGGACACTGCAACCCTGCGCATCACCGAGGCCCGCGACCTGGGCGTGCTGCGCGAGTTCTGCCTGGTGTCGGTGCTGCGCAACGCCCACGGCCTGGCCTGCTGGATGGTGGACTCGCGCATCCCCCTCATCGCCGCCGAATTCGCATTTGATGCGCCGCCACATGCCGATGCCTACGCCGTGCTGTTCCGTGGCCCCGTCACCTTCCACGCGCCGCGCACCGCCATCCACTTCGACGCCCGCTACCTGCACCTGCCCCTGCGCCGCGACGAACAGGCCCTGCGCCAGATGCTGCAGCACGCCCTGCCCCTGACGGTGCTGCACTACCGCCGCGACCGCCTGCTGGTGCAGCGCGTGCGCCAGCTGCTGGCCGCGCCCCTGCCGGGGCAACCGGCCCACGCCCTGCCCCAGCACAGCGCCGAATCGCTGGCCGCGCTGCTGCATGTGTCACCTCGCACGCTGCACCGGCAGCTGAAGGAAGAAGGCGCCACGCTGCAGGGGTTGAAGGATGACGTGCGCCGCACCCGCGCGGTGGAGCTGCTGCACCGCACGCAACGGCCCATCAAACAGGTGGCCGAGGCGGCGGGGTTTGAGAACGAGAAGAGTTTTATCCGGGCGTTTCGCGGGTGGACGGGGCAGTCGCCGGCGGAGTTTAGAAAAGTAGCAAGATAAGACAACGAACCATCAAATACCGCGCCCCAGAGACCAACTTCAGCCACCAGAAATGCGGCAGAGACTCCAGCACGGACCGTCTTGGCAGGAGCAGATTCCACCGTTAACGTCACTCGAATATGAAATCATCGCCTGTACCAAACCATCCGGGTCACACCGAACTTCTAGTAGAAAAAGGCACGGATCGCCTCTTCTCCACGCTACAAACGTATCTCGTACTGAACGCGTGTTTCGCCAAAGGTTTTTTACCCCCTGAAGAGTGGGGGCCGGGTGACTGGTTTTTTTACCAGTGCAAGGCCTACGGCCCATTCGAAGTCCGGCTACCTTTGGTGGGCCCGATCGAGAATGCAAAACTTGGGCTTGAGGCGAATTATGTGAAGTTGACGTTGACGCCGTGGACACCCAGACCGGATTCACCGTTGTCGGAGCCGAATGTCCACGCCTATGTATTCAAGATGATTTTTCCGATCTTCACGGAGTTTTATGAAAATCATCTCGTTGAGATCCAGAGGTGCTTTGGTGAGGCTGCAGCGAAGTGGCCGCCAATCTGGCAGTTTGCGCGCGTTGTGCGAAACGCTATGGCCCATGGATCACGCATCAACTTCAAGAATCCAAATGCCGTGCCAGTAAGCTGGAAAGGTCTTAGCTATGGGCCGGCACAGAACGGCCGGAACATCTTCGGTACTGACATTGAGGTCGGAGACATTCTTGTGTTGATGTTTTTTATGTCCGCTACTTTCGACGCCATCGACATCGCCAACAAATTGCGCGGACTTTGACGCAACCCCACCCATGCTCCACCTCCACCACTGCATCAGCGCCCGCTCCTTCCGCCCCCTGTGGATGCTCGAAGAATTGCAACTCCCCTACCAGCTCCACATGCTGCCCTTCCCGCCGCGCGCCAAGGCGCGGTGGTTTCTGGACGAGAACCCGCTGGGCACGGTGCCCCTGCTGGTGCAAGGCGATGTGCGCATGACCGAATCGGCGGCCATGTGCCAGTACCTCGCGGCCACACACCCCGACGCGGGGCTGGATGTGGCGCCCACGCACCCGGCGTATGGGGCGTACCTGAACTGGCTGCACATGAGCGATGCCACCCTGACTTTTCCGCAGACACTGGTGCTGCGCTATGGCCGCTTTGAGCCTGCAGAGCGCAAGCAGCCGCAGGTGGTGGAGGACTACAGCCGCTGGTTCCTGGCCCGGCTGCGGGCGGTGGAAACGGCCCTGACCCACAGCGGCAGCGACCATCTGTGCGCAGGCCGCTTCACGGCGGCGGATGTGGCGGTGGGGTATGCATTGCTGCTGGCGCAGCACCTGGGGCTGGCGCCGCAGTTTGGGCCCGCTACGCAAGCGTATTGGCAGCGGCTGCAGCAGCGGCCGGGCTACCAGCGCGCGATGGAGGCGCAGGTGCGGGCGGCAGAGGAACAGGGCGTGCCCACGACCCCGGCGCCGGATACGCGGCCCTGAGCGCCCCTGAGCGCGCGCCCTTACTCCTTGGCCTGCAGCCCCGCAGGCGGCGCCGGGCGCAGCAGCGATTGCACCAGCGCACGGAACTCCGGCGAGTGGCGCAGCACGCTGCCACCGGCCTCGATGAGGTCGGTGACTTCTTCCGATGTGATGGAAAACGCGGTGGGCACCTGCAGCAGGCGGCGGCGGGCGATGTCGTCGGGGGCGTCGCGCAGGTTGACGGGGATCACGTGGATCTCGGCATCCGGTGCGAACACGTCGCCGCTGCCGGGTGAGCCAGTGGCGAGCGACTGCTGCCACTGCCGCGTGATGTCGCGCAAAAACTCCTGCGTTTCGCGCGTGGCGCGGGCGCCGGTGCCAAACAGCAGGGCATCCACCACCTGCGCCATGTTGGGCACCTTGTCGCTCTGGCTGATGTCCACCGAGGGGTCGCGCTCGGCGTTCACGGTGATCAGCACCAGCTTGCGGATGGTGCGGGGCGGTATGCCCACCTCGCTGAAGGTCTGGCGCAGGCCGCCACCGGCCAGGGCGCGGTCGAGCAGGCGCTGCACGCCCAGGTTGTCGGCCAGGCCGCCGTCCACCAGGTGAATGTAGGGCTTGCGCTGTGCGTCGGTGTAGCTCAGCTCGTGCGCGCGGTACAGCCGGGCACGGTAGTCGCCGGTGGCGGCGCGGGCGCTGGCAGCCGAGGTGCTGCGGCGCTCGGGGCACTGGTGGGCGTAGTTCTTGAGCGTCATGGGGCTGAGCAGCAACGGCACGGCCGATGACGATGCCACGGCAAACGACAGCGGCACCTTGCGCAGGTCCGAGCAGATGAGCGAGAACTGCTCCCACGTGAACTCGAAGCCCGTGCCCAGCGACATGTCGGTGGCGGTGATGAACAGCTGCGGGTGGCGCGGGCGGCGCTCCACGTCGCCAAAGGTGAGGCCGCCATACAGCTCATCGAGCCGCCGCGCGAGCAGGTGGGTGCGGCCCAGCCAGGGCGAGGTGAGGTCGATGAGGTTGCCAGGCCGCAGCGCCTGGGTGATGAGGCTGTTCTGGAAGTTCTGGCGCAGAAACTCGTGCTCGAAGCGCGGCAGGCCGTCAATGCCATGCGCCGCAAAGTAAGCCGCCACGATGCTGCCGCCCGAGACGCCGCTCACCACATCGGTGGCGTCGAGCAAGGTGGTGGGGCTGCCGTTCCACACAAACCGCGTTTCCTGCATTTCGGTCAGCACGCCAAAGCCAAAGGCCGCAGCGCGCGCACCACCGCCCGACAGGGTCACGGCCACCAGGATGGAGGGATCACGCTCGGACTTGCGCACCGGGACGCTCTGGTCCTCGGGCGGCAGGGGTTCGTTGATCCAGGGCTTGACGGAGGAGCAGCCCGCCAGGGCCAGGGCGATCCCCAGCGCCGCCACCGTGCGCGCCGCGCGCCACACCCACAGCGTTTCGTTTGTTACGCGCATCGCCAGGCCCTCTTCTCTTGGGTGAGTGGTTGCGGAATCAGCAGCCCAGCAGGCCGGGCAATTCAGCCATGCTGCGGAACACCTGCACGGCACCGGCCGCGCGCAGCGCCTCGTCGCTGTCGCTGGCATCTCCGCCGTGGCCCAGCGGGGCATAGGCGTACACGGTGGCCCTGGCGGCCACGCCCGCCGTGACGCCGGTGACCGTGTCCTCGACCACAGCGCAGCGCGTGGGCGCCACCTGCAACGCAGCGGCAGCGGCCAGGTAGACATCGGGGGCGGGTTTGGTGGCGGGCATTTCGTGGCCGCTGAACACGCGGCCCGCAAAGTAGGTCGCCAGGCCCACCTTGGCCAGCTGCATCTCGACCTTGTAGCGGTCGGCCCCCGAGGCACAGGCGATGCGCCCGCCGTGGTGGGTGTGCACGCGGTCGATGGCGTCGTGCACATGCGCGATGGCGGTGAGCCGCTGCTCCAGCTCGGTATTGCGGCGCGCGTAGAAGTCGGCCATCCAGGCGTCGGTCAGCGGACGGCCGGTGTGGGCCTCGATGCGGGCCGCCTCGCTGCGCACGGTCTTGCCAACGAAGATGCGCATGCACTCTGCGGGCGTCAGGGCCCAGCCCGCTTCGTGGAGCATGTCGCGCAGCACACCGTTGGTGATGGGCTCGCTGTCTACCAGCACGCCGTCGCAGTCAAACAGGATCGCTTCAAATTTCATAGCTATAAAGGCATGATGGTCGCGCGCAGGCGGCCATTTTTTTTCAGATTTTTAGCCACGGATGTCGCCATCCACATAGAACCAGCGCCCACCTTCGCGCACAAAGCGGCTGGTTTCGTGCAGGCGCACGGCGCGGCCACCCAAGCGGTAGCGGGCGACAAACTCCACCTCGGCGCGGTCGTCGTCCGTGGGGCGGTGGCGGCGCACCTCCAGCCCCAGCCATTGGGCGCCGGGCTCAAAATCCAGTGCGGCCGGGCGCGTGCTGGGGTGCCAGGTGGCCTGCAGGTAGTCGGCCCGCTCACACACAAAGGCGGTGTAGCGTGAGCGCATGAGGCTCTCGGCATCGGGGGCGGCGGCCTCATCCCAGTGGTCTAGGTAGTGGCCACAGCAGTCTGCGTAAGGCAGCGCCCGGGCCTGCGCGCCTTTGCCAGGCGCGGCCTGGGGGCGCCCGCAGGGGCAAGGGTCGGTGCTCTTCATCAACGGCATGGGATCGCAGTGCAAAGGTGCATCGTCACTTCAGCGCACCGAAGACCTTGCGAGCGATGGCGCTGCCCGCACCGGCGGGGTTCTGGCGAATGCGGCGCTCTTCCTCACCGATCACGGTGTAGAGGCCATCCAGCGTTTTGCCCGTCACGTACTGCGCCAGGTTGGCCTCTTCGGGCTTGAGCAGGCCAAAGCTGGCGGCCTTGCCTGCAAAGGCGTTGTACTTCTGCGTGAGGCCGACCTTTTCCGTGGCCTCGTTCACCACGGGCAAAAAGCGCTGGCCCAGCGGTGCACGGGTCTTGTCGGCAAAAAAGGTGGTCACCGAGGTGTCACCGCCGGTGAGGATGTTCTTGGCATCGGTCACCGTCATGTTCTGCACGGCCCCCACCAGCAGATCCCGGCCCATGGGCACGGCGGCTTCTGCCGCGCGGTTGATGGAGACCACCAGCTCGTCGATGCGTTTGCCCTGGCCCAGGGACTTCATGACCTTGGCAGCATCCTCCAGGTAGCCGGGCAGGCCAATGCGCACCCTGGGGTTGCCCAGAAAACCGTCGGTGCGCCCCAGCAGCGACACCGCTGCCTGCGCGCCCTGCGACAAGGCGGCCTTGAGCCCGCTGGATGCGTCGGCGCTGGAGAGGTCGCCCAGCGACAGGGCCCAGGCCTGCTGCCAGGTGGCACCCAGCAGGGCCCCCAGGGCGCTGGTTTGGAGAAGGTGGCGGCGTTGCATGGCGGTGTTTCTTTCTGAGGGAGAGCAATGCCTGCGCGGCAGGCGATTGCGGTAGATTTTCGCTCAGCACCATAGACTGGCGAGCAAAAACACCCCTCTAACAACGAACCTGTTCAAAGGAGCCCTGCAATGTGGGATATGAATGTGCCGTGGTGGGAGTTTGTGCTACGCGGCGTGGTGGTCTACGTGTTTCTGCTGGTGTTCCTGCGCCTCACGGGCAAGCGGCAGACAGGGCAATACGCACCGTTCGATTTGGTGCTGCTGCTGATCCTGTCGAACGCAGTGCAGAACTCGATGAACGCGGGCGACAACTCGCTGGTGGGCGGGCTCATCTCTGCCGCCACACTCATCGGCTGCCATGTGGTGCTGGCGCAGCTGACCTTTCGTTTTGCGTGGATGGAGCGACTGATCGACGGCAGCCCGCAGGTGCTGGTGCAGCTGGGGCAGGTGAACACCCAGCTCATGCGCAAGGAGCTGCTCTCCACCGACGAGCTGGGGGCCGCGCTGCGCGCCAGCGGCTGCCTGCACCTGCACGAGGTGGAGCGGGCGACGATTGAAACCAACGGGCAGATCACGGTGGTGCAGCGGCGCCGGGGTGGCGGCTGATACCGGCCCCACCACAGCTTTCGTTCACGCGAAACCCCTCTTCGGTCGGGTTGCTGCCGCAGCGGGCAGCGCAAAAGATCAAGGCCTTTTGTTCTGGCGTTTTACGCCACCACCCGATCGGCCTATGACTTCCACCCTTGCCAGCGAAACCGCATCCGCCTCCCACCACGCCTACGCCCCCGCCCAGCCAGCAGCATGTTTTCCACGCCTGTCGGCACTGGGACTTGCCTTGATGGCCGCAGTGCTGTTGTCGGGGTGCGAAACCACCAACATGCGCATGGGCAGCGCCGATGCCAAGACCGTGACCACCGGCAGCGCGGCGGGCGCCGCCACAGATGCCGCCAGCAGCGAACTGGAGCGCTGCGAATCCTCCCTGGGCACGGTATCACTCATCGAAAACCAGCAGGCGGGGTGGTACACCATCCTGCGCGACCAGTACCGCCTGCCCCCCACCGCCAATCTGCTGCGGCTGCTGGTGCAGCAGTCCAACTGCTTCGTGGTGGTGGAGCGCGGCGCAGCTGGCATGAACGCCATGACCCGCGAGCGCAGCCTCATGCAGTCGGGCGAAATGCGCCAGGGCAGCAACTTTGGTCAGGGGCAGATGGTGGCCTCGGACTATGGGCTCTCGCCTGAAATCATCTTCCAGAACCACAACGCAGGCGGTGCGTCGGCCTCGCTGGGCGGCCTGGTCGGTGGGCGCGCGGGCGGGCTCCTCGCAGCCATCGGCGGCAGCCTGAACACCAAGGAGGCCAGCACCCTGCTCACCCTCATCGACAACCGCTCGGGCGTGCAGGTGGCGGCCTCGGAGGGCAGCGCAGCCAAGACCGACTTTGGCGCCATGGGCCAGTTGCTGGGCGGATCGGGCGGCGCACGCCTGGGCGGCTACTCCAACACTGCCGAGGGCAAGGTGATTGCCGCCGCCTTCATGGATGCGTTCAACCAGATGGTGCGTTCGCTGCGCAACTACAAGGCACAGACGGTGCGCGGCCAGGGCCTGGGTGGCGGCGGCCGCCTGGGGGTGGATGGCGCGGCGCCTCCATCACAGACTTCGGCACCGCGTGCGGCCGCAGGTGGTGCGGGTGGCGCCCCGGGCCTGGCGCTGAAGGACGCCCAGGCCCGGCTCAACGAGCTGGGCTACAACACGGGCGCGCCCGATGGGGCCATGGGCGGCAAAACGACGGCGGCGCTGCGCGCATTCCAGAAGGATCGAGGCCTCGCGCAGTCCGGCAGGCTCGATGGCGCCACGGCGCTGGAGCTGTCGAAGTAACCCCACAAGACGGACACAAAAAACGCCCGTCAAAGAGGCCGCCATCGCACTGTGCGATGGCGGCCTCTTTTATGCACAACGACGGCGCTGAAACGATCAATTCTGCGTGTAGCACCCCTTGTTGGGGATCACCACATCCAAATAGCTCTCCACGCTGGCCGCTGTAGGAAACACCGTGGGTGTCGAGTCCCCCAACAGGCACAGGTAAGGCCCTTTGCGCGCCCACACGGTGCGCGAGGTCAGCCCCGACAACTGGGCCCAGTTACCCCAGAAGGCAGTGGCGGAGGCGGTCGCCTCGGAGCGGTCAAAGGTGAAGCTGCCGCCCGCCCCAGGCTGGGTGGCCGTCACCGTGCCGGCCCCCGAGCAACTCGCGTCGGCATAGGTCACGCCGCCCAGCGTGACCGTGGCACGGGTGTCGCTCTGGCGCGAGATGCGCCACAACAAGCGGGTCCACCGGCCGGGGCCCGAGGGCGAGCACTGCTCATGCTTCCAGTCGCCCTCAGGCAGAGCTGCAGCAGCAGTTGTGCAGCGCACGTCCACCGTGGT
Organism: Acidovorax sp. Q11; assembly: GCF_054950075.1. Lineage (NCBI taxonomy): Bacteria > Pseudomonadati > Pseudomonadota > Betaproteobacteria > Burkholderiales > Comamonadaceae > Acidovorax > Acidovorax sp. Q11. The sequence goes on from NZ_JBUDZG010000013.1 coordinate 106,520, forward strand.
CACATGCGCCGACCCCACGGTGCCCGTGCCGTTGGCCACGGTGCAGCTCTGCCCGCCAGGCTGGGTCTTCACCGTGACGGCGTAGGCAGTGCCACCAGCCTGCGCCGTGGCAAAGCTGAAGCCGCCGTTGGCCGCCACGCCCAGGTCGTCGCGTCCATTGTTCTGCAGCACCAGGCCACTGCCGGTGAGGCCCGTGACAGCACCGCCCACGGTGAAGGTGGCGGCGGCCAGGTTCTCGCAGCGCACCTGCACATTGCTCACGTCTGCCGTGGCGGTGCCTGTGCCCTGGGCCACGGTGCAGCGCTGGCCTGCGGGCTGTGCCTTGATGGTGACGGCGTAGGCCACGCCCCGGTCCATGCGGGTGTTGAACACAAAGTTGCCGTCGGTGCTGACCGTGAGGTCGTCGGTGCCCAGGTTCTGCAGAGTCACGGTCTTACCCGCCCCGAGGCCGGCCACGGCACCGCCCACCGTGAACACGCCCACGGCCGGAGGAGGCGTGCTGCCGTTGTTGTTGTCGTCGCCACCGCCACATGCCGCCAGCAGTGCTGCGGCCAGGCCAAGGGGGGGCCAGCGGAAAACGGGCCGTGCGGGGTGCCAGATGCGCTGTGCGTGGGTTGAAACCATGTGCGGAAACCTCCAGGGTGGTGAATGGAGGGCGGATTCTGTGCAGAGCAGCACGCGGCGTGGAACCCTACCAGGGTAGGGTTTGCGCGCCACCCTGCCTGGGCCACACTTGACAAAATTTGCACTTGGTACAACCCTGCACCCCCAAACTCTTGCCGACTTGGCCATGTCACCGCCCCCTTATGCACTCGTCCTGGACGACCACCCGCTGGTAGCACGCGGCGTGGCCGAATTCCTGCGCTCGCGCCTGCCCCGGATGGAAGTGGCCGTGGCGGGCCGCACCGAGGACGTGATGCCGCTGGTGGCCGAGCTCGGCGCACCCACCATTGCCCTCATCGACTTCTGGCTGGCCGAAGGGGCGGCGCTGGACCTGATTGCCCAGCTGCGCCAGCACTGCCCCGGCAGCGCCCTGGCGGTGATCAGCGGCGACGACGACCCGAACGTGATGGAGCGCGTGCGCCAGGCGGGCGCCCATGGGTTCATCCACAAGCAGGCCCCGCCCGAGACCTTTGCCCAGGCGGTAGAGGCGCTGCTGTGTGGCCTGGCCTGGTTTGAACCACCCAGCCAAAGCAGCCAGCCCCCGCGCAGCCGCGACCTGCCCGTGACGCCAACGGAACTGGGCCTGTCGATGCGCCAGGGCGAAATTCTGGAGCTGGTGCTTCAGGGGCTGCCCAACAAGCGCATTGCACTGCAGTACAACCTGTCGGAGAGCACGGTCAAAGAGCACATGAGTGCCATCCTGCTGCGCCTTGGCGCCCGCACGCGGGTGGAGGCAATTACGCGCCTTCGCGGGCGACGACTGGTGTTGCAGACCTCCGAATCAGCATAGGCCGCCCCCGTTCAATGGTTTCATCGAGCGACCTGGACAGCTTGCCCCCCCAAACCCCAATGCGCGCTGTCAGCGTGGAGGGGCAGGTTCGTTTGATGGAAATCACCTTTAAACGGCTGCATGCCAGCATCCTGGCAGGACCGTTCTTTGGGCTGCTGTTTGTCGTGGTCTACCAGATGTTCCACGACGCCCAATGGCTGTGGGCATGGCTGGCCTGCTACTGTGCATTTGCCGCAATCACGTACAGGATGCGCCAGACGTATCAATTGCAGCGGAAAGAAACCGACGCACACATTTTTTTGGTGCTCTGGCGGCGGCGGCTTGAACTCATTGCGCTGACTCACGGCGCCGGAGTCACCGCACCAATGGCCCTGGCAGCTGGCAATGCCAACTATGAAATCGCCCTGCTGATGGTTGCTCAAAGCGGCGGGATCATCGCCGCCAATGCTGCCATGCAAACGCCCATGCTGAGCGTTTTCTACCGTTTTTTCGCCAGCGGCTGGTGCACCTCTTTGTTGCTACATCCCTGGCTTCTGCCCAAGCACTGGACCTACAGCATCCCCATAGCATTGATTTACACCGTCATCATCTACCGCCATGCGCGCATCGCACATCAGTTCTTCGTGCATCAAGTATGGCTTGAAGAACAAGGCCAACGCTTGTCAGACCGGTACCGCGAAGCTCGCGATGCCGCCGAGGCGGCGCTGGCTGAGAAAAATCGCTTTCTGAGCACCGCCGCGCACGACCTGCGCCAGCCCGTGCACGCCATGGGCCTGCTCACCGAGGCAATTGCCGTTCGCAACCAGGACACTGCGCTGGTCGCGCCTTTGTCTGACCTTCGCCTGAGCCTGAAGTCTGTGCAGCTGATGTTCAACTCGCTGCTCGACCTGTCCAAAATCGAATCCGGCCAAGTGGCCGTGAAGCTCGCGCCGCTGTTGCTGCGCCCCTTGTTCAACGAGCTGGAGATCCAGTTCCTGGCGGAGGCCAGGTCGCGCGGGCTGCGCCTGCGGCTGCACATGCCGCCCCCAGGTTCAGCCTTGCAAGCCGACGCTGCACTGTTACGCCAGTCGCTGTCCAATCTGGTGCACAACGCCCTGCGCTACACGCCTCAGGGCGGCGTGCTCATCGGGGCCCGGCGGCGGCAGGGGGACTGGCGCATCGAGGTGTGGGACACGGGACTGGGCGTGGCGCTGGAAGACCGTACCCGCATCTATCAGCCCTTCTACCGCCCCCAGTACGCCTGGCACATCAACCGCGAGGGCCACGGGCTGGGGCTGGCCGTGGTGACACGCTGCGCGGACCTGATGGGCGCACAACACGGGATGCAGTCGCGCCTGGGGGCAGGCTCCTGCTTCTGGCTGCAGTTGCCCGCAGCCGCCCCGGCCCCCTACCCGGCCAGCCCCCCCAGCCAGCCCGCCGGGCCGTTGCGAGGCCGCTGCCTGATTCTGGACGATGACCCCTATGTTTTAGGCGGCTGGTCGGCCTTGTTGGGCAGCTGGGGGCTGCATGTCTGCCTGGCATCCGACGCAAAGCAGGCGTTTGCGCATGTAGACACCGGCCAGACCATCAATGTCGTCCTGTGCGACCAGCGGCTGCGCTCTGGAGAAAGCGGGTTTGACGTGCTGCTGGCCCTGCTGGCGCGTTGCCCGCAAGCACGGGGCGCCATGGTGAGTGGCGAGTTCGACGCCCCGGCCTTGCGCCGCGCCGAAGAAGAGGGCTACCTGGTGCTGAAAAAACCCGTGGACGTGGCCGACCTGCACACGCTGCTCAGCCGCTGGCTTGAGACGCCGGTCGATGCGGCTACCGCCATGGAGGAGCCCCTGCCATGAGGGTGCTGGCACTGTGGTGGCGCTGGTTCCCCCGCGCGCTGGACACTGGCACCTGGCCCAGGACATCTTTGCGATGCTGCTGCTCAGGGTTTTGTTCACGATGTGGTTCCAGGGGCTGAGCCGGAACCCCCTGGGCATGCTGGCCTGGACGGTGCTGTACTCACTGGCGGCGGTGGCCGTGTTGGACCAGTCGCGCCAGCTGCGGGCCAGCCTCAGCGGCACGGTCGCCGTTGATGATGCCGCGTAGCTGCGGCGCTGGCGGCCCCGGATGCGCAACACCAGCCTGGGCCTGGCCTCGCTAGGCGCCATCTTGGTGCTGCCCCCCCGGGCGCGCCAGCTTCGACTTTGTGCTGTTGCTGCACGTGAGCCTGGCGGTGGTGATTGTGGGCACCGCCACCTTCCAGCTGCCCTCGCTGGGCACGTTTCTGCGCTTTTACGGGTTTGGCTGGGGCGTGATCTCGGTGCTGGTGCCGCTGTCGCTGTCGCAATGGCCCAACCTGTTCGGCAACCCGGCCATGCCGGGCGGACCGCCCGCGTCACCCTGGCGCTTCATCATCCCCATGTCGCTGCTGTTGATGGCAGCGCTGTACCGGCATGCGGTGGTGGCGCACAACTTCTTTCTGCAGCAGGTGCGGCTGGAGGAGGAAAGTCTGCGTCTGGCCCAGGAGGCGCAGCAGGCCCACGCTGAGGCCGAGCAGGCACTGCGCGCCAAAAACCTCTTCCTCAGCACCGCCAGCCACGACCTGCGCCAGCCCATCCACGCCATGGGGTTCCAGATCGAAGCGCTGGCGCGGCGCAACCACGACGCCGCCTTGCTGCCCGCGCTGGACGACATGCGCCGCAGCCTGCGATCGGTGAGCCTGATGTTCAACGCGCTGCTGGACCTCTCTCGCATCGAAAGCGGCACCCTGCAGGCGCGCCGCCAACCCGTGGCCCTGCGACCGCTGCTGCACGACGTGGCCCTGCTGTTCCGCGCCGAAGCCCGCGACCTGGGCCTGGCACTGCGCGAGCACCTGCCGCCAGAGGACGCCACCGTGCTGGCCGACCCCGTGCTGCTGCGCCAGTGTGTGATCAACCTGGTGCACAACGCGCTGCGCTACACCCGCCACGGTGGTGTGCTGCTGGCCGCGCGCCGCCGGGGCGGGCGGTGGCGCATTGCCGTGTGGGACACCGGCGTGGGCGTGGCCGAGCAGGACCACGCCCGCATCTACCAGCCCTACGAACGCCTGCAGCGTGGCAGCACGCAGGTGGATGCAGGCCACGGGCTGGGGCTGGCCGTGGTGGCGCGATGCGCCGAGCTGATGGCGGCCGAACACGGCCTGCGCTCGCGGTTGGGGCGGGGGTCTTGCTTCTGGCTGCAACTGGCCGCCACCGCCGCCGTGTTGCCCCCTGAACACAAGAGCACCCCGGCGGGCATGGGCGCGCAGAGCGCCCCCGGTGCGGCCCCGCCGCCTTTGCCCACCCTGCTCGGCACCTGCCTGGTGCTGGACGACGACCCGCAGGTGCAGCAGGCCTGGTGCAACCTGCTGCACAGCTGGGGCCTGAAGGTGCGCCTGGCCGCCAATGCGCAAGAGGCGCTGGCGGCGGCGGCCAGCGGCTGCGCCCCCGACGTGGTGCTGTGCGACCAGCGCCTGCGCACGGGTGAAAGCGGCTTTGATGTGCTGCGCACGCTGCTGGCCCGCCACCCCGGTGCGCGCGGCGCCATGGTGAGCGGCGAATTCGACGCCCCCGCTCTGCAGGAGGCCGAAGCCGAAGGCTATGTGGTGCTGAGAAAGCCCGTCGACGTGAACGAGCTGCACGCCTTGCTGACACGCTGGCTGGATTCAGAGACACCGATGGTCCAGCACTGAAGCCCGGCCATCCGGGTGGCAAAGATGCCGGGCCATAAACCCGGCATAGTGCACGGCTGCACGACCCAATAGTCGCCCACGGAGCCACAGATTGAAGCAGCAAGACCCTTCCAGCCCCTCTGCCAGCGGCAAGCCCCGCTGGCTGTACCAGGCCCAGGATGCCAGCGGTCAGCCCACCGAGGGCTTTGTCCACGCCACCACCGCCGAAGAAGCCCTGCAGGCGGTCAATGCCCTGCAGCCCCCGCTGAGCCAGGTGCGGCTGCACTCCTCGGGGCTGTATGCCCGCGCGATGACCGAGATGACGGACGAGGTGCTGGGGCCCCTGGATGTGAAGGCGCTGCGCCAGCTGGCGCGCGACCAGATCGAAGCCCAGGAGAACCCGGGCGTGTGGACCCTGCTGCGCCAGCTGCTGCGCAACAACCGCACCTGGCTGCTGGTCTGCGCCGCGCTGCTGGCGCTGGCCGTGTGGCGCGAATGGAGTGTGTGGGTGCAGGGGATTGTGGTGGTGGCCATGCTCGTGCCCTTTGCCTGGTTTGCCTACATGCACCGGTTCCAGCGCATGTACCAGCAGGCCCTGCTGGCCCATGCCACGGGCGACCTGCCGCGCCTTCAGGTGCTGGCCGAGCGCCTGGCCGACGCCGCCGAGCGCCACAGCTTCATGCGCGAGCCCGCCTGGGATGCGGCCGTGCGCATGGCCTGGTTCGAGGCGCGCACCGAGGGGGTGGACGCCGCCATCCTGCGGCTGCGTGTGCACCCGATGCGCCCGCCGGACGACGGTGACTTTTTGGCACGCGTGTACACCCTGCCCCTGGCTGCGGGCGACCATGCGGGTTTCACGGCCCGCCTGCGCGAGCTGATTGCGCTGCGCCCCGCCGAACCCATCCTGCAGCTGGACCTGGCACTGGGCGAAGCGCGCGCCGGCCACGCCGACGAAGCACAACGCCTGCTGGACGCCACCAAGACCGAGCTGCTGCCGCCCCACGGCCAGGCCTTCATCGACTGGGTGCGGGGCCTGATCGCACTGCGCGACCCGGCACTCGCGAGCGAGGCGGCCCGCCACCTGGGCCAGGCCTGCGCGCAGTTCCTCACGCTGGTGCCCAAGGCCCCGGGCGCCTGGCCGTCGCTGGCGGTGTGCACCTGCGACTACGCGCTGGCCCTGGCCTGGAGCGGCCGCCCCGAAGCCGCGCGCGAGGCCTTTGCGGGCGTCTACCCTGTGTCGCGCCACCATGCCGAGCCAGAGCGGCTGGCCATGCTGGAGCGCGAACTGCGCATGCGGGGTTGAGGCTCAGGCCAGCGCGCGCTGGATGATGATTTTCTGCACGTCGCTCGTGCCCTCATAAATCTGGCACACGCGCACGTCGCGGTAGATGCGCTCCACCGGGAAGTCGTTCACCACGCCGTAGCCGCCCAGCGTCTGGATGGCGGCGCTGCACACGCGTTCGGCCATCTCGCTGGCAAACAGCTTGGCCATGGCGGCTTCCTTCAGGCAGGGCTTCCCGGCATCGCGCAGCGCGGCCGCGTGCCAGATGAGCTGGCGCGCGGCCTCGATCTGCGTGGCGCAGTCGGCCAGGCGGAAACCCACGGCCTGGTGGTTGAAGATGGCGGTGCCGAAGCTCTCGCGCTCTTTCGAATACGCCAGCGCCGCGTCAAACGCGCTGCGCGCCATGCCCACGCTTTGCGCGGCGATGCCGATGCGGCCACCTTCGAGCGCACCCAGCGCAATCTTGTAGCCCTCGCCCTCGGCACCGATCAGGTTCTCGGCGGGGACGCGGCAGTTGTCGAAGTTGATCTGCGCCGTGTCGCTGCTGTGCTGGCCCAGCTTGTCTTCGAGCCGCGCGACCACGTAGCCGGGGTTGCTGGTGGGCACGAGGAAGGCGCTCATGCCCTTCTTGCCTGCGCCCTTGTCGGTGACGGCGATCACGATGGCCACATGGCCATTCTTGCCGCTGGTGATGAACTGCTTGACACCGTTGATCACGTATTCGTCGCCCTGCTTCACCGCCGTGGTGCGCAGGGCCGAGGCGTCCGAGCCCACATGCGGCTCGGTCAGGCAGAACGCGCCCAGCATCTCGCCACGGGCCAGCGGCGTGAGCCAGTCACGCTTTTGCTGCGCGTTGCCGTAGCGCATGAGGATGGCGTTGACGGGGCAGTTGGTCACGCTGATGGCGGTGCTGGTGCCGCCGTCACCGGCTGCGATTTCTTCCAGCACCAGCGCCAGCGTGAGGTAGTCGAGGTCGGCTCCGCCGAATTCTTCAGGCACGCAGATGCCATAGGCGCCCAGGGCGGCGAGGCCTTGGTGGGCCTCCTTGGGGAAGTGGTGTTCCTTGTCCCAGCGCGCGGCGTTGGGCCACAGCTCGGTCTGGGCAAAGTCGCGCACCGCGTCGCGGATCATTTCCTGGTCTTGGGTCAGCAGCATGGGGTGTCTCCGGAAGTCGTTGTTCGTTGAAAAGAATTACCAGTGCGCGGCGCGGCGGCCGTCGTGGTGCAGCAGGCGGCCCTTGTCGGCCGGGGTCAGGCCCGCTACCGTGCTGCGCAGGCCGCGCACGCTGTCCTCCACCGTGAGCGGGGCGCCGTCGCCACCCATGTCGGTCTGCACCCAGCCGGGGTCGATGGTGACCAGCGTGGCGCCGGGGTAGTCGTGCTGCGCAGCGGCCACGGCCATGTTCAGCGCGGCCTTGCTGGTGCGGTACAGCCAGGAGCCGCTGTTCGGCACGCTGCCGATCTGCGACATGGACGATGAGACGAATGCAAACGCCCCGCCCGCATCCGCCACCAGCGGCGCCACCTGCGGGATGGCCTGCATCGCGCCCAGCACATTGGTGTGCATGACGGTGTCAAAGTCCTGCTGCGTCGGCGGCGTGAGGGCGTTCGGGCGACGGATCACCCCGGCCACATACCAGGCGATGTCGATCTTCTCGCCATCGAGCTGCCAGGCCAGGCCGCTGATGCTGGCGGGGTTGGCCACGTCCACCGTCAGCGCCTCGGCGCCCAGGGCCAACACGCGCTCGCGGCCCGCATCGTCGCGCACGGTGGCGATCACACGGCGGCCCGCCTCGGTGTACTGGCGCACCAGCTCCAGGCCAATGCCCCGCGATGCACCGATGACGAGTATGGAGTTCATTTTTTGAAAAAAATTGGCCTCTTCCGCGCGTCCACCATGCGAAAGAAGCTATAAAAACATGAGCAAACCAGTGTCACACTGGCTCGTTCTCCGCACCACCCGGCAGCGCCGGGAGGGGCCATCACACCGGTTACACCAGTTCCAGAGCCACGGCCGTGGCTTCGCCGCCGCCGATGCACAGCGTGGCCAGGCCCTTGGGCAGGCCACGGGCCTTGAGCGCATGGATCAGCGTGACCATGATGCGCGCACCGCTGGCGCCGATGGGGTGGCCCAGCGCGCAGGCGCCGCCGTTCACGTTGACCTTGTCGTGCGGCAAGTCGAGCTCCTTCATGAGCGCCATGGGCACCACGGCAAAGGCCTCGTTGATCTCCCACAGCTGCACATCGCCGACGGCCCATCCGGCCTTGGCCAACGCTTTCTGCGTAGCGCCCAGGGGCGCGGTGGCAAACCACTCGGGCTCCTGCGCATGGGTGGCGTGGCTCACGATGCGGGCGACGGGCTTGCAACCCAGCTTCTTCGCCGTGGAATCGCGCATCATCACCAGCGCCGCAGCGCCGTCGTTGATGCTGGAGCTGGAGGCGGCGGTGATGGTGCCGTCCTTCTTGAATGCGGGCTTCAAGGTGGCGATCTTTTCGAGCTTGACCTTGCCAGGGCCTTCGTCCACCGACACCATGCGCTCGCCGCTGCGGTCCTTCACCGTCACGGGCACGATCTCGGCCGCGAAGGCGCCCGACTCGGTGGCGGCCTTGGCGCGCTGCACGCTGGCGGTGGCAAACGCGTCCTGCTGCTCGCGCGTGAAGCTGTATTTGGCGGCGCAGTCTTCACCGAAGGTGCCCATGCTGCGGCCCGCTTCGTACGCGTCTTCCAGGCCGTCGAGCATCATGTGGTCGAAGATGCGGTCATGGCCCAGGCGGTAGCCGCCGCGGCCCTTTTGCAGCAGGTAGGGGGCGTTGGTCATGCTTTCCATGCCGCCCGCCACCATCACCTCGTGTGAGCCGGCCAGCAGCATGTCGTGCGCCATCATCGCGGCCTTCATGCCCGAGCCGCACATCTTGCTGAGCGTGACGGCGCCCGCGCCCTTGGGCAGGCCGCCCTTGAACGCTGCCTGGCGCGCTGGCGCCTGGCCCTGGCCGGCCATCAGGCAGTTGCCGAACAGCACTTCGCTCACGGCGTCGGGCGACACCCCGGCACGCTCGATAGCGGCCTTGATGGCAGCGCCGCCCAGGTCGTGCGCAGCCAGGCTGGAGAAGTCGCCCTGCAGCGAGCCCATGGGGGTGCGTGCGGCGCCGACGATGACAATGGGGTCTTGGATGGTCGTGGACATGGTGAAGGTCTCCTGGGGAATGGTCAGAGGAAAGGGGGCAATGAAATTGGCTGGCGATCAGCGGGAAGCGGCGACCTGCGCAAAGCGGCGCTCGGTGTCGTAGGGAAACACATCGAACATGTGGCCCGCCTGGATGCGCTCCTTGTGCGACTGCCAGAACGCGGCGTCGAGCAGGTCTGCATGGTGCTGCATGAAGACTTCGCGCACCGCGTCGTTGCCGAGCAGGAAGGGGCCGAAGGTTTCAGGGAAGACATCGCGCGGGCCCACGCTGTACCAGACCTCGCCGCTCATCTCTTCTTCCTCGTTGCGCGGCGTGGGCACGCGGCGGAAGTTGCAGTCGGTGAGGTATTCGATCTCGTCGTAGTCGTAGAACACAACCTTGCCATTGCGTGTGACGCCGAAGTTCTTCCAGAGCATGTCGCCGGGGAAGATGTTGGCGGCCACGAGGTCCTTGATGGCGTTGCCGTATTCGATGACGCTGTGCTCCATCTGCTGGCGCGCGCGCGGGTCGGCCAGGCCGGTGTCGAAGGCTTCCTGCAGGTAGATGTTGAGCGGGATCATGCGCCGCTCGATGTACAGGTGCTTGATGATCACCTCGGTCTGGCCGTCGCCATCGCGGTCGCTGATTTCGAGCTGGCTGGGGGCGAACTTCTCGATCTCGGCAATCAGCGCATCGTCAAAGCGGTCGCGGGGGAAGGCAACCTCGCTGTACTCCAGCGTGTCGGCCATGCGGCCCACTCGGTCGTGTTGCTTGACCAGCAGGTACTTGGCCTTGATCTGCTCGCGCGTGGTTTCTTTCTGGTGCGGGAAGTAGTCCTTGATGAGCTTGAACACGAACGGAAAGCTCGGCAGGTCGAACACCAGCATCACCATGCCCTTGATACCGGGCGCAATGCGGAACTGATCGCTGGAATGCTTCAGGTGGTACAGGAAGTCGCGGTAGAACAGCGTCTTGCCCTGCTTGGCCAGACCCAGGGCGTTGTAGATCTCGGCGCGCGGCTTGCGCGGCATGAGACTGCGCAGGAACTGCACATAGGCGCTGGGCACCTCCATGTCCACCATGAAGTACGCACGCGCAAAGCTGAACAGCATCTGCATGTCGTCTTCGCCAAACAGCGCGGCGTCGATGTACAAGCGGCCAGCATCGTCGTGCAGGATGGGCAGCGCAAACGGCACTTCGTTGAAACCGTTGATGATCTTGCCCACCACGTAGGCGCCCTTGTTGCGAAAGAACAGGCTGGTGAGCACCTGCACCTGGAAGTTGGTGCGCAGCTTGACCTTGTCCAGGCGGCTGCGCATGGCGGCCACCACACAGGCCGTGTCGCGCGGCAGGTCGGCGAACTCGCGCTGGAGCTGGAAGTTCTCGATGATGGCCTGGAAGGTGTCGTTCAGCGTGTCGCGCGTGGGGTAGTAGGCGCGGTAAGTAGGGCGCGCGGCGGGCTCGTCGTTCTCGATGTATTCGGTGCTGACCGCAGGCCGCACAAAGATGAAGTCGTTGTGGAAATGCGTGCGGTGCAGGATCTTGGTGGTGACCGAGTTGAAGAAGGTCTCGGCCAGCTCAGGCTGGTGGTGGTTCACCAGCAGCCCGATGTAGTGCAGCTTGATCTGGTGCCACACGTCCATGGGCTGTGCGCCCGCGCTGAATTCCTTCTCCAGCCGGCGCACGCATTCCTTCACCCGCAGGTCGTAGAACTCGATGCGCTCGCGCTGCGCCCGCTGCTGGCCGTGCCAGTCGCCGGTTTCAAAGCGGTGCTTGGCCCGCGCAGACTCGGTGCGGAACAGCCGGTAGTGGCGGTTGAAGCCGTCCATCATGGCCTTGGCAATGCCGTAGGCCTGTGGGGCATCGAGGCGTTGCGGGAACATGGCGGGTTCTCGGCCGTCGCAGTGAGCGGGCTTGGGGGGCGCCGCTTACTGCCGCTTGGCGGCAGCCACGCCAGCGATGGCCGCCTTGTAGAGCGACTCCAGGCCTTCGGTGCTGTCCACCGACATGTGCAGGTTGTTGATGAGCCCGTCTTTCAGGCCGTAGCACCAGCCATGCAGCGTGACCTTCTGGCCCCGACCCCAGGCGTCGAGCATCACGGTGCTCTGCGCCACGTTGACCACCTGCTCGATGGCGTTCAGCTCGCACAGCACGTCGTGGCGCCACTGGGGTTCAATGGACGCGATCAGGTCGCGGTGCCGGTCGCGCACGTCGGACACGTGGCGAATCCAGTTGTCGGCGAGGCCGACGCGCATGCCTTCCAGCGCGGCCAGCACACCGCCGCAGCCATAGTGGCCCACGACCATGAGGTGCTCAACCCGCAGCTGGTCCACCGCGTACTGGATGGTGGACAGGCAGTTGAGGTCGGTGGGCACAACCACGTTGGCCACGTTGCGGTGCACGAAAACCTCGCCAGGCTCCAGGCCCGTGATCTGGTTGGCGGGCACGCGGCTGTCAGAACAGCCGATCCACATGTACTTGGGCTTTTGCTGCGCCAGCAGGCCGGTGAAGAAGCCAGGGCGCTCGCGTTCCATCTGGGCCGCCCAGGCGCGGTTGTGAACAAACAGGTCTTCGATGGAGGTGGGCATGGTGGGTCTGGCTCTTTCAAACAGTGGATCGGCCTGCGGCAAAGGTCCGCAGGTCAGCAGGTTTCGGCAAACAGCTCGCGACCGATCAGCATGCGGCGGATCTCGCTGGTGCCCGCACCAATCTCGTACAGCTTGGCATCGCGCCAGAGGCGGCCCAGCGGGTACTCGTTGATGTAGCCGTTGCCACCATAGATCTGCACGCCTTCGCCCGCCATCCAGGTGGCCTTTTCGGCACACCAGAGGATGACGCTGGCACAGTCCTTGCGGACCTGGCGCACATGGTCAGTCCCGAGCATGTCGAGGTTCTTGGCCACCGTGTAGGCAAACGAGCGCCCCGCCTGCAGCACGGTGTACATGTCGGCCACTTTGCCCTGGATGAGCTGGAATTCGCCAATGCTCTGGCCGAACTGCTTGCGGTCGTGAATGTAAGGGATCACGTTGTCCATCACCGACTGCATGATGCCCAGGGGGCCGCCGGTCAGCACCGCGCGCTCATAGTCCAGGCCACTCATGAGCACTTTGGCGCCCTGGTTCAGACCACCCAGCACGTTCTCAGCGGGCACCTCGACGTCCTGGAACACCAGCTCGCCGGTGTGGCTGCCGCGCATGCCCAGCTTGTCGAGCTTTTGGGCGATGGAAAAACCCTTCATGCCCTTCTCGATCAGGAAGGCTGTGACGCCGCGTGCGCCCAGCTCAGGCTCGGTCTTGGCGTAGACCACCAGCGTGTCGGCGTCGGGGCCGTTGGTGATCCACATCTTGCTGCCGTTGAGCAGGTAGTAGCCGCCCTTGTCCTCGGCCTTGAGCTTCATGCTGATCACGTCGGAGCCCGCGCCGGGTTCGCTCATCGCCAGCGCACCCACATGTTCTCCGCTGATGAGCTTGGGCAGGTACTTGGCCTTTTGCGCCTCGTTGCCGTTGCGGTTGATCTGGTTCACGCACAGGTTGCTGTGCGCGCCATAGGACAGACCCACCGAGGCGCTGGCACGGGAGATTTCTTCCATCGCCACCATGTGGGCGAGGTAGCCCATGGCGGCACCGCCGTACTGCTCGGGCACGGTGATGCCGAGCACGCCCAGGTCGCCCATCTTGCGCCACAGGTCCATGGGGAACTGGTCGCTCCTGTCGATCTCGGCCGCAAGCGGCGCGATTTCGGCCTGGGCAAAGTCGCGCACGGCGTCGCGCAGGGCATCGATGTCTTCGCCCAGCTGGAAGTTGAGGCCGGGCAGGTTGGCGGGAATGCTCATGGAATGTCTCCTCGGAATGGATAGGGGGAAATGCTGCGCTCAGCCCTGGATCGCGTCGCGCCCGGCAACCGCCATGAGGGTGCACCCCATGGTGGCCACCAGTTTTTCTTGGCTGCCGTCGATGGCGAAAGCCCGGCCTTCGCACACGGTGATGGTGCGGCCAGGCTTGATGACCCGGCCTTCCATGCGAAACCGCTCGCCCTTTGCGGGGGCCAGCAGGTTGATCTTGAATTCAATCGTGAGGACCGCTGCGTCCTCCGCCATCAGGGTAAAGCCCGCATAGCCGCAGGCCGAGTCCAGCGCCGTGGCGCCCATGCCCGCATGCAGGAAGCCGTGTTGCTGGGTCAGCCCAGGGGCCCAGGGAAGCTCAATGTCCACCGCCCCGGGCTCCAGCAGGCCCAGGCAGGCCCCCAGGGTCTGCATCGCTCCCTGGCGCGCAAAGCTGGCGTGCACGCGGTCTGCGTAATGGGCACAGCGGGGCTCGAACGGGGTCGTTGTCACGACGGTCTCCTGATTTACGTTTACGTAAACGTCAATTATGAATCATTTTTGCGTTTCCACCTTGAGGAGCAGTGCGCGCGCTTCTTCCTCGTGCTCCTGGACCTCTTCGAGGTTGGCCCTCAGGTCGGCCATCTGCTCTTCCAGTTGCTTGCGGTGCAGCACCAGTACATCGAGGAATTTGCGCAGCTGCACGCCGGTATCGCGCGGGCTGTCATAGAGATCAATGATCTCTTTGGCCTCGGTCAGCGACAGACCCAGGCGCTTGGCACGCAGGGTCAGGCGCAAGCGCGTGCGGTCCCGGGCGCTGTAGACGCGGTTGCGACCCGCAGCCCCCGTTCGCTCAGGCTGCAACAGGCCCATGTCTTCATAGAAGCGGATGGCCCGGGTGGTGAGGTCAAACTCTTTGGCGAGATCGCTGATGGTGTAGGTATTGGCCATGGTGTGGGCTGCATGCAACCGGTGCGGTTTCGCGCAGGAGACAGCCTTTAGGCCATCGGTCCCTACAATGCCTCGGATGCATGACGTTTACGTTAACGTTAACGTCAATGCTAACGCATACAACCATTGCTATGAACCCACTCGAACACCAGATCCACTACCCGTTGGGGGATGTTCTCCCGCCTGAAGGTGGAGCCATCACCGTCGCTCCTGGCGTCAAGTGGATCCGCATGGGTCTGCCGTTTGCGCTCGACCATATCAACTTGTGGCTGCTGCGGGATCGGCAGCCCGATGTACATGGCGCCCTCGTGGAGGGCTGGACCGTGGTCGATTGCTGCATCGACAGCCCGAGCACGCGCGCGCAGTGGGAGCAGGTGTTTGCCAACAGCCTGGAGGGCCTGCCACTCCTGCGGGTGATCGTCACCCACATGCATCCAGACCACATCGGCTTGGCGCATTGGCTGTGCGAACGCTGGAATGTGAACCTGTGGATCAGCGCCACCGACTACCAAGTGGCCAGAGTCGCCGTGTACGACCGCAATGGCTTTGGCGGTGAGGCCGACGCCGACTTCTATACCTTACATGGCATGCAGGATGGGGAATTCCTCCAGCATGTACGGGGGCGAACTTCGTACTTTCCGACGCTCGTCCCCGCTCTACCACCTCGCTTCCGTCGGCTCATGGATGGGGACCCACTGGAGATCGGCGGACGAGTCTGGCAGTGCATCAGCGGCTACGGACATGCTCCCGAGCACATTGCACTGTACTGCGCGGAGCTGTCGGCCCTCATCAGCGGCGACATGGTGCTGCCCCGGATCTCCACCAACGTGAGCGTTCATGCATCGGAGCCGGAATCCAATCCCTTGCGGCTGTTCTTGACCTCTTTGTTGCGCTACCTGGTCCTGCCAGAGGAAACGCTGGCGCTTCCCTCCCACGGCAAGCCCTTCCAAGGCCTGCACGAACGCATCCGCCAGCTACAAAGTCACCATCAAGATCGGCTCAATGAGATCCTTGTGGCGGCCGAGCAAGGTTCGTTATCCGCATTCGACGTGCTGCCCATCATGTTCAAGCGCAAGCTGGATGCACACCAGATGACATTTGCCATGGGCGAGGCCTTGGCCCACTTGCATTGGTTGTGGTTTGAGGGGCGGCTGCAGCGGATTTGGGACGCCAACGGAGTTCACCGATTCCAGCTCGCGCAGGGCTCGACAAAGAGAAGCCGAGAGGGTGCTATCCAGATCGCGTAGTAGCTTGTGCTGTGGTCCGGCAGCACATGGATCGCGAGGAGGTTCCGACTCATTCAGCATACCGCTGCGCCTGATAGGCAGTGGACGCTATCAAGACCAATGCAGCCTGGTTGTTGATATGCGCCCCCCGAAAAGCAAAAAACCCCAGTCTTGATGAGACTGGGGTTTTCTGGGCTGTAAGAGCCTGACGATGACCTACTTTCACACGGGAACCCGCACTATCATCGGCGCAAAGTCGTTTCACTGTCCTGTTCGGGATGGGAAGGAGTGGTACCAACTTGCTATGGTCATCA
>NZ_JBUDZG010000014.1:0-120000 GCF_054950075.1 Acidovorax sp. Q11
AGCGAAAAGAGGTCACAGAACAAGGCAAGGCATACACTTATCCACAGCCGACCATCACAGCGTCGGCTCCCACCCCTGGCTCACGATTCAAGCGGCGCGGTGGCTCAGTTCTACTTCGGCGCGGACAGCTCGGAGCTGTCCTCGGGCCGATAGCCGATATGGCGCGCCAGGGTGTTGTCCCACCAGGTGGTGGTGTTGTCGCCCATGCCATAAATGATGCTGTGCCCCACCACGGGGGCGGTGAGGCTGGCAACGACGAGGCGCTCCAGGTCGTCGTAGCTCATCCAGGTGGCCAGCATGCGGCGATTGCGCGGCTCGGGAAAGGATGAGCCAATGCGCAGGCACACGGTCTCGATGCCGTAGCGGTCGAAATAGAAACGCGAGAGGTCTTCGCCAAACGCCTTGGACACGCCATAGAGCCCATCGGGGCGCGCCGGGTCGCGCAGGCCGACCACCTCATCCTGGCGATAAAAACCCGTCACATGGTTGGAGCTGGCAAAAACCACCCGTTTAACGCCTTGCTTGCGGGCCGCTTCATACAGGTTGTAGACGCCGACGATGTTGGCCTGCAGGATGGGTTCCCACGGCTGCTCGGTGGACACGCCCCCGAGGTGCACCACGGCATCGACACCCTCCAGCAAGCTGAGCACAGTGCCAGCGTCTTCAAGGCGTGCGGGGCGCAGCTCCTCTCCTGCGCCCTCCTCGCCCAGGTTGGCGATGTCCGACAAACGCAAGGTGGTGCAATAGGCCTTCAGGCGCGTGCGCAGTTCCTGGCCCAGGCCTCCGGCAGCTCCGGTCAGCAACAGGCGTTGGAAGCGAATGGGCGTCGGATGGCAAGGCATGGCAGTTACAAAGGCAAAGGTTCTTGGTACAGTGGCAACACATTTGTTGAATGTCATCAGTTGTCGTACAACGAATTGCAATGTACTGCTTCTGCCCCCGGCGCCCCATAGGGATAACACCAAGAATGACCATAGATACCGCCCTTCGCCGCAAGCCCCGCACCCTGGCCCTGGAGCTGGTGGAGTCCCTCGGAGACCGCATCCGCGATGGCCGCCTGGCCCTGGGCGACAAGCTGCCCACCGAGGCCGCCATCATGGCCGAGTTCAGCGTGAGCCGCACCGTGGTGCGCGAGGCGATTTCCAAGCTGCAGGCCTCGGGTCTGGTGGAGACGCGGCACGGCATCGGCACCTTTGTGCTGGGGCTGGGCCAGGCGCCTGGCTTCAAGATCACACCCGACCAGTTCAGCACCCTGCGTGATGTGATTGCGGTGCTGGAGCTGCGCATCGGCGTCGAAACCGAGGCGGCGGCCCTGGCCGCCCAGCGCCGCACCGATGCCAACCTGAAAGCCATGCGCGAAGCGCTGGACGCCGTGGCCGCCGCCGTGGATGCCGGGCGGGACGCCGTGGCCTCGGATTTCCAGTTCCATCTGGAGATTGCTCGCGCCACGCAGAACAGTCACTTTGCCGAGCTGATGGGCACGCTGGGCAGCATGATCATCCCGCGCGCCCGGCTGGCCGCCATGGACTCGGCCAACGACGAGCGACGCCAGTACTTGCGGCGTGTCAATGGCGAACACGAAAGCATCTACGACGCCATCGTCGGCCAGGACCCGGATGCTGCCCGCGCCGCCATGCGCACCCACCTGGCCAACAGCCGCGAGCGCCGACGTCGTGCGCAGGCCGAGGCCAGCTGAAAACAGATGGCACGCAGCGGGCCCCACCCCACCGGCGGTGCAGGCATGCAGTGGTCCCATGAGTAGTTACCCACAGTACCCAAATTCCGGCTTATGTTGTACGATGACATACAACAAAACCCCAATACAAAACCCCGCCCCACGGGAAGGGCCCGGCTTACAGGCCCTGCAGCGGCGGGGCCCGCTCACCACCGGCTCTCTGGTGCAGGGACTTTGATTCGACTTTCTTCAACCACCCACACACCACCACAGCCATGCATGCAAACCTGATTGGCGGCGCCTGGACCGACGGCGTCCGCACCTACCAGAACACCAACCCCTCCGACACACGCGACGTGATCGGCGACTACGCCGTGGCCAGCCGCGAGCAGGCGCTCGAAGCTGTGGCCGCCGCACACGCGGCTTTCCCGGCATGGAGCCTGTCCACCCCGCAGCAGCGTTTTGACATCCTCGATGCTGTGGGCAACGAACTCATCGCCCGCAAGGCCGAGCTCGGCGACCTGCTGGCCCGCGAAGAGGGCAAGACCCTGCCCGAAGCCATCGGCGAAGTGGGCCGCGCGGCCGCCATCTTCAAGTTCTTTGCTGGCGAGGCTCTGCGACCCGGCGGCGAGCTGGTGCCTTCGGTGCGCCCCGGCGTGGGCATCGAGATCACGCGCGAGCCCCTGGGCGTGATCGGGATCATCACGCCGTGGAACTTCCCCATCGCCATTCCGGCCTGGAAGATCGCCCCGGCCCTGGCCTACGGCAACTGCGTGGTGTTCAAGCCCGCAGAGGTGGTGCCGGGCTCCGCCTGGGCGCTGGCCGACATCCTGCACCGCGCGGGCCTGCCAGCTGGCGTTTTCAACCTGGTGATGGGCCGCGGCTCTGAAGTGGGCGCCGTGCTGCTCGAAGACGAGCGCATCGCGGGCGTGAGCTTTACCGGCTCCGTCGGCACCGGCCAGCGCGTGGCCGCCGCCTGCGTGCCGCGCGGCGCCAAGGTGCAGCTGGAGATGGGCGGCAAGAACCCCTTCGTGGTGCTGGACGACGCGGACCTGAACGTGGCCGTTGGCGCGGCCATCAACAGCGGCTTCTTCTCCACCGGCCAGCGCTGCACCGCCAGCAGCCGCGTGATCGTGACCGAAGGCATCCATGACCGCTTCGTGGCCGCCATGGTCGAGAAGATGAAGACCCTGAAGGTGGACGACGCGCGCAAGGCCGACACCGACATCGGCCCCGTGGTGGACGACCGCCAGTTGGCCCAGGACCTGGAGTACATCGGCATCGGCCAGCAGGAAGGCGCCAAGCTCGCCTTCGGTGGCGAGGCCCTGGAGAAGAACGCCGACGGCGCGCCCGGCTACTACCTGCGCCCCGCCCTGTTCACCGAGACCACGCCCGGCATGCGCATCAACCGCGAAGAAATCTTTGGCCCCGTGGTGAGCGTGCAGCGCGTGAAGAACTACGACGAAGCGCTGGCCCTGGCCAACGACACGCCCTTCGGCCTGGCCAGCGGCATCGCCACCACCAGCCTCAAGCACGCCACGCACTTCAAGCGCCACGCGCAAGCCGGCATGGTGATGGTGAACCTGCCCACGGCGGGCGTGGACTACCACGTGCCGTTCGGCGGCCGCAAGAGCAGCAGCTACGGACCACGTGAGCAAGGGCGCTACGCGGCGGAGTTCTACACCACGGTGAAGACGGCGTACACGCAGGCGTAAGGCTGCCAGCACGCAACCCACCGGGTAGGCGCCGCAGTGGGTTGCGAAAAACCATAAGAAAAAACAAGCCCTACCGCGCTATCAGAGGGCGTTTTTAGCTATATATTTTATAGCAATCAAAGTGCGCCGGACCTATCGACTGAGGTGAGGATCGCCCCTCCCAACACTTGCCTCAGCGCGGGCCTGGATCCCCTCCGCTATCATCGCGCCCCATGACCGCCCCCCGACGAACCTTTGCTGCGCTGCGCTTGTGGGTGCTGGCATGGTTCGTGGCGTCGATGGGGATGGCGATTGCATCGCCGCTGGTGAACCCGCAATCTTTCGAAGTGATCTGCTCGGGCACCGGCGCCATCAAGCTGCTGGCGCAGACCGACGACGGCACGGTGGAAATGGGCGCCATGGGCATGGACTGCCCCTTGTGCTCCACCGCCAGCGCCCCGCCCCCCACACCGGTAGTCGCAGTGCTGCCACCCCATCCCCTGGCCCATGCGCTGCAGCCCGTCGAGGCCGCCCGCATCGCTGCCGCCACTGCAGCACCGCTGCCCGCACGCGGGCCCCCATCGCGCTCTTGATCTGAAGCCTGTTGGCAGTACCCCGTACCTGGTGATCGGGCGCTGCCTTGTTCCCGCTGGTTTCCAGACGGCGCAGCCCTGCGTGCACCCCACGCGGGCCTGGCTGCACTGTCGCTTCAAGACAAGAGCGTTTTCATGTCCCGTATCTCCTTTGCTTCGCGCAGCGCTGCGGCCTTTCCGCGCCTGCCCCTTTCCCCTCTGTGCCTGGGGGTGCTTGCCACCTGTGCGCTCGCCTCGGTGGCAGCCCATGCGCAGACCACCACCACACCCACATTGCAGGCCGTGGATGTGGTCGATGCCGCCGCATCCCCCAACGGCAAGCTCAGCCTGGACACGCCCGTAGACACCGGCAGCCGCCTGGGCCTGACGGTGCGCGAGAACCCGGCCTCCGTCACCGTGGTGGACCGCGCCACCATCGACGCACGCGGCGCGCAAGACACGCAGGAAATCCTGCGCGCCGTGCCCGGCGTGGTGGCGCACAACGCTCCGGGTTCGATGTCCGCCCACTACCGGGGCTTCACCAGCAACTCCGTGGCGCAGCTCTACAACGGCATCAACCCGCAATATGGCAGCGCCACACGCGCGGTCGATAGCTGGATCTACGACCGGGTCGAGGCCATCGGCGGTGCATCGAGTTTTCTGTACGGCTCGGGGGGCGTGGGCGGCTCCATCAACTACATCACCAAGACGGCCGAACGCAGCGACTTTGCTGAAGCGCAGCTGCGCCTGGGCTCGTACGACATGAAGGAAGTGTCGGTGGGCCTGAACCGCCGCATTGCGGGGGGCGATGGCAGTGCAGGCCCTGCGCACTACGCGCGCATCGACCTCAACCGCCGCAACGCAGGCAGCTGGATCGAAGGCACCAAGACACAGTCCACCCAGCTCGCGACCTCGCTGCTGTCGGACCTGGGCGGCGGCTTCAGCCATACGCTGGCCTATGAATACCAGAAGGACCATGTGGACCGGCCCTACTGGGGCACGCCGGTGCTCAACCCCGCCGTGGGCGCGCTGCACATCGACCCGGCCACGCGCTTCAAGAACTACAACAGCGCCGACGGCATGTACGAACACCGCGTGCAATGGCTACGCTCAGTGGCGCAATGGCGCGTGTCGGATGCGCTGCAACTCAAGAACACGTTCTATGTGTACGACGCACTGCGCGACTACCGCAACGTGGAGATCTACACCTTCAATGCCACCAACACGGCGGTCACGCGCACATCCCCGCTGTTGCAACGCCACGACCAACAGCTGGTGGGCGACCGGCTGGAGGGCACGTACCAAGGCCAGCTCGCAGGCCGAAAGAGCGACTGGGCCTTTGGCCTGGACGCGAGCGTGAACAAGCAGACGCGCTTCCCGTTCGGCCCCTCGGTCACCGTGAGCACTGTCAACCCGTACCACTTCTCCACCGAGAACTTCTTCGACATTCCCGGCATGTCACCCGTCCTGAACCCTGACAAGGACAACAAGATCACCAACACCGCGCTGTACCTGGAAAACCGCACCCTGGTGGCCTCCGGGGTGAACCTCATCACCGCGCTGCGCCACGAGCGCATCGAGCTGGACCTGGTGAACCGCCGCGCCGTCACAGCCACCGCACCCGCCACCTTCAGCCGCAGCTACAGCCCCACCACGGGCCGCCTGGGCGTGGTGTGGGACATTGCGCCCGGCGCCAACCTGTATGCGCAGGCCTCCAACGCGGCCGACCCGCCCTCCGGCTCGCTGGCCTCGGCCTCGTTTGCCGATGTGCGCAACAACAGCGAACTGACCACAGGCCGCCAGGTCGAGGTGGGCAGTAAGTTCGACTTCTGGGATGGCAAGGGCAGCGCCACGGTGGCGGTGTTTGACATCCGCCGCAAGAACATCGCCTCGCAAGACCCGTCCAACCCCAATCTCACGGTGCTGGTGGGCGAGCAGTCGTCCAAGGGCATTGAACTATCGGCAGGCGTGCGCCCCACGCCGCAATGGCAGTTGCAGGGCAACCTGTCGCTGATCCGCGCGCGGTATGAGAACTTTGTGCAAGGCGGCGTTTCGCGCGCGGGCAACGTGCCGCAACTGGTGCCGCAGCAGGTCGCCAACCTGTGGGCGTCGTACACGGTCACCCCCACCGTCACCGCCAGCGCGGGTGTGCGCCATGTGGGCAAGGTGTATGGCAATGCGGCCAACACCAAGTTCTGGCCGTCGTACACCCTGCTCGACCTGGGCCTGGCCTGGAAGGTCAACAAGACCACCACGCTCACCACCCGCGTGCGCAACGCCACCGACCGCATCTACGCGGCCGAGACGCGCGACCAGGTCTACCTGGGCGCACCGCGCACGCTGGACGTGACGCTGCACACCGCGTTCTGACGCAGGCAAGGAACCGGACATGCCACACGCCAAACGCTGGCTGTACCTCGTCCACCGCTGGCTGGGCGTGCTGCTGTGCGCCTTCTTCGCCATGTGGTTCCTCTCGGGCGTGGTGATGATGTATGTGGGCTACCCCAAGCTCACGCAGGCCGAGCGCCTGGCCCATCTGCCGCCCCTGCGCGGTGCGGCGCTGGGCACGACGCCTCTGCTCGAGCCCGCCGAAGCCCTGACACGCGCAGGCATGGCGGGCCCGCTGCAAGACCTGCGGCTGGCGGCAGCCAGCGGCGGGCGGCCGATATACCTGGTCATGCCCGCAGCCCCCACCGGAGACGCCGCACCACGGCCCCGCAGACTGCCAGCCCCCGCCGTCATCGACGCCACGACGGGCGAGCGACTGCAGCGCGTGGACACCACGCACGCCATCGCATCGGCCCGCGCCTTTGCACAGGAAGCCAACCCGTCCATCGAGTACCAGGGCACGATCGACGAAGACGCCTTTACCCACTCGCGCGCGCTCGACGTACACCGCCCGCTGCACCGCCTGCACCTGGGCGACAGCGCCAGCACCGTGGTCTATGTGTCGGGCACTACGGGCGAGGTCGTACGCGATGCACCGCTGCACGAGCGCGCCTGGAACTATGCCGGGGCCTGGATCCACTGGCTGTACCCCTTCCGGGGCAATGTCTTCAACGGCTACTGGACGGACATCGTCAACTGGCTTTCCATTGCGGGCATCGTGCTCACCCTGACGGGCACCGTGGTGGGCGTGCTGCGTTGGCGCTTCCAGGGCCGGTACAAGACGGGTTCGCGAACGCCCTACCGGGGCTTCATGATGCGCTGGCACCATGTGTCCGGACTGGTGTTTGCGCTGATCACATTCACCTGGATCTTCAGCGGCCTCATGTCCATGAACCCCTGGAAGATTTTTGACAACGGCGCAGCACCACTACGCCAGCAGGCCATGAACGGCGGCCCGCTGGTGCTGCCCGCGCAGGGCGCCACGGTGCACGCGCTGCTCTCGGCCGGGTCACCCAACACCCGCGAACTGCGCTGGGTGCGCAGCGCAGGCCACACGCTGGTGCTCGCACACAGCCCCACCGGCGCACCTGCGGTGCTGGACGCTGCCACGGCCATGCCCCACACCTGGGCCACAGGCGCTGTGGCCCAGGCCGCAACCCGCCTGTTGCCCCACGCCGTGGTGCGCACCGAAACCCTCACCGCCTACGACCTGCACTACTACGACCGCGCCGCCCACACCATGACCGGCGGCGCCGAGAAGCCTTTGCCGGTTCTGCGCCTGGTGTTTGACGACCCCCACGCCACCTGGGTGCACATCGACCCCCACACCGGCGCCGTGCTCAGCCGCACCGACAGCCACCGCCGCACCAGCCGCTGGCTGTTCGCGATGCTGCACAGCTGGGACTGGCTGCCCCTGCTGGAGCGCAGGCCGCTGTGGGATGTGCTGCTCATCGTGCTGAGCCTGGGCGGGGCAGTGATGAGCGTGACGGGGGTGGTGATGGGGTGGCGCAGGCTAGGGGTGAAGCTGCGGGCCATAGCGTGAGGTGCCGAAAGTCGCCCCAACGACAAGCCATCCCGCCCAAGGAGAATTACGCCATGCAAAAAACCTGGTTCACCGCTATCGCTGCACTCGTGTTTGTGCTTGTGCTGTGTAGCGAGTCTTTGCACGCGGGGCAACGCGCCAGTCCGCTGGCAACCACCCACGTGCACGTGTTCAACCCGGAGGTGAAGGCCGCGCTGCAAGACCTCAAGCAAGCCCTGCTCGTGCCCCGAAGCCCTCTGGCCTTTGACAACGGCGCCACCGCAGAAAACTGCGTGCAGTATTTGAACCAGTTGTCTGCGGGCCAGCCCGAAGAATCTGTGCACGGTGCGGCGATCCGCGCTGAGTATCTGGTGTGCGACGCGGTGCGCTTCATTGCCAACGAACCGTTCACCCTGGGCACAGGTACCGCGCCTTCGCATGGGGCCAAGGCGCTGTTCGAGCGGCTGGACCTTCGCTCCTTCCCTTCGTCCCTGCGCAACCGCGCAGACGCCCAAAGGCCCACGCTCAAACAGCTTCTGGCTTCGGCCCAGGTGACGATGACCCCCACATCTGTCGAGGTTGAAACTGACGAACAGGTCTTCAGCCTGCATATCGCTGCGGTGGTAAATCGCCCTGCTTCGAGCGGGAGCGTGAAAACCCGCCAGAGCGAATGGATCGTCTGGGTGGCAGACGAGATGAAAAGCGGCAACTACAGGTCGTACCGCACGTTGATCGTTCGCCCGCCGACACAAGGCTCAGGCGGGCGGTACACAGGTTGGGTGTATCCGCCGCAGTGATAACAAGAGCCTGCGCAGGACCTCGCTCGCGCGCAGGCTACCCCCGGCTGCGCAGCGTCCGGCTCAGCAAGATCACCGGCACCAGCCCCACCGCCACCAACGCCAATGACGGCAGTGCGGCCTCACCCAGCCGTTCATCGCGCGCCAGCTGGTAGGCCACCACGGCCAGGGTGTCGCTGTTGAAGGGGCGCAGCACCATGGTGGCTGGCAGCTCCTTCATCACGTCCACAAACACCAGCAGCGCAGCCGCTGCGGTGGAGCGTTTGAGCAGAGGCCAGTGCACGCGCGCCAGCAGGCCCGCGCGGCCGGTGCCCAGCATGCGGGCGGAGTCGTCCAGGCTGAGTGGGATGCGCGCGTAGCCACTTTGCATGGACTGCAGGGCCACGGCGCAAAAGCGCACCAGGTAGGCCCACACAATGCCCAGCGCCGTGGCCGTGACCAGCGCGCCCACGCCCCACTGGGGCATGGCCGCCTGCAGCCAGCCCACGGGCAGCAGCAGGCCCACCACGATGACGGCGCCCGGCACCGCGTAGCCGACGCTGGCCAGCTGCACCACGCCACGCGTGATGGCGTCGGGCTGGCGGCGCACCGCAAAGGCCAGCGCCAACGCAATGGCCACGGCCAGCACGGCGGTGATGCCGCCCAGGCGCACGCTGTGCCAGGCCCATTCCATGAACCGCTCCCACGGCAACACCGACCAGTCGGCCGCCAGCGGGCGCAGCATGAAAACCACCGGTGCCACAAAACCCATGAGCACGGGCAGCGTACACACCGCCCAGGCGGCCCAGCGGCGCGCACCGCGCAAGGCCAGTGGCTGCGCCTCGGCCGAGCCTGCGCGCCCACCGCCAGTGGCAAAGCGCATGCGCTTTTGTGCACGGTGCTCCAGGTGCAGCAGCGCCATCACCACCACCAGCAGCATGGTGGCCAGCTGCGCGGCGGCCAGGCGGTTGTCCATCGACAGCCAGGCCTTGTAGATCCCGGTGGTGAAGGTCTGGATGCCGAAGTAGCTGGCCACGCCGAAGTCGGCCAGGGTTTCCATCAGCACCAGCGCCACCCCGGCGGCAACGGCCGGGCGCGCCAGCGGCAGGGCCACGGCGCGGATGCGGCGCGGGAGCGGTGCGCCCAGCAGGCGTGCGGCCTCCATGAGGTGGGCGGCGCGCTCACCCAAAGCCGTGCGCGCCAGCAGGTACACATAGGGGTAGAGCGAGAAGATGAACACCCACACCGCGCCGCCCAGGCTGCGCACCTCGGGCAGCAGACGGCCTTCCAGGCCAAAGGTGTTGCGCAGGCCCACCTGCAGCGGGCCGCTGAACTGCAGGAAGTCGGTGTACGCATAGGCTGTGACGTAGGCCGGCATGGCCAGCGGCAACAACAGCAGCCATTCAAAGGTGCGGCGGCCCGGAAAATCGAACAGCGTGACGGCCGCCGCCGCCAGCGTGCCCACCACGGCCGCGCCCAGAGCCACCAGCACACTCAGCCACAGCGTGGTCCACACGTAGCCGGGCAACACGGTGGCGGCCATCTCGCGCAGGATGGCGCCCGCCTGCGCGTCGCCTTGCCCTGGCGCCGACAACGGCAACCAAGACGCCAGCACCGCCAGCACCGGCAAGGCCAGAAAGCCTGCAAACAGGATCAGCGGGATGCTGCGAAGGACAGAAAACGGGGTGCGGCGCAAGGCGGTGGGCTCGGCAGAAGGAAGAAAGCGCACACCTGCCGAAAGGCGTGGGCACCGCAGCGCCCAGGAATGCAAATGCGAATTTTAAGCATTCGCCCCTGCCCCCCTAGAATCGGGGCATGTTTCTTGAGGTCTCCCAACTCGAAGTGCGCTACGCAGGCCGCGCACAGGCCGCCGTGCAAGGCGTCACGCTCAGCCTGAAAGCCAGTGACATCGGGGTGCTGATCGGCCCCTCGGGCTGCGGCAAAACCACGTTGCTGCGCGCGGTGGCCGGGCTGGAGCCGGTAACAGGGGGCGAGATCCGCCTGACCAAGAGCGTGGTCAGCAGCGCCCAGCTGAGCCTGCCGCCCGAGCAGCGGCGCATTGGCATGGTGTTCCAGGACTACGCGCTGTTCCCGCACCTCTCGGTGGGCCGCAATGTGGCGTTTGGCATCCACCGGCTGCCCAAGGCTGAGCAGGCCGCGCGCGTGGCCGAGGTGCTGCAGCTGGTGGGGCTGGAAGGCAGCGAGCACCGCTTTCCGCACGAACTCTCGGGTGGCCAGCAGCAGCGCGTGGCCCTGGCGCGGGCGCTCGCGCCGCGCCCGCAGCTCATGCTGCTGGACGAGCCGTTCTCCAACCTCGACGTGGACCTGCGCGAGCGCCTGGCGCACGAGGTGCGCGGCATCCTGAAAGCTGCAGGCGCCACGGCCCTGCTTGTGACACACGACCAGTTCGAGGCGTTTGCGATTGGCGATGTGATTGGCGTGATGCACGAAGGCCACCTGCACCAGTGGGATGACGCCTACACCCTGTACCACCGCCCTGCCACTCGGTTTGTGGCCGACTTCATCGGCCACGGCGTGTTCGCCCCCGCCACACTGGAGCAGCGCGGCGACAACGTGGTGGCACAAACCCCTTTGGGCGAGCTGACCGACCTGGACGAATGCCCCCTGCCCGGCAGCTACCCCGGCGGCGCGTGCGATGTGCTGCTGCGCGCCGACGACATCGTGCACGACGACCACGCGCCGGTGCAGGCGCAGATCGTGCGCAAGTCGTTCCGGGGTTCTGAGTTTCTGTACACCCTGCGCCTGGCCAGCGGCCACACCCTGCTGGCCCATGTCCCCAGCCACCACGACCACGCACTGGGTGAGTGGATCGGCATCCGCGCGCAGGTGGACCATGTGGTCACCTTCCCCCGTGAATCCGCACCGAGATTTGAATGAAAACAGGGCTTACCGCTCGCCCATCATGCGCTGATAGCTATTATTTATATAGCAATCAACGGCTTGTATCCTGCTCCAAAAACCGCGCCCTGTGCTCGGGCGCAGGCAGCATGCAGGTGGCAGAACGGCCCCAGATGCGATAGCGGTTGCGCGCCACCCAGCGGTACAGCGCGTCGCGCAGCGGTGCGGGCACCAGCCAGCCCACCCACGCCAGCCGCCACGGCCAGCCCAGGGCATGCAGCACGCGCAGGATGGCGGCGGTGTGTTGCCAGCTGCGCTCACCGTCTATGACCAGCAAGGTCTGCAGCCCCTCGACCTGCAGCCCCGCCCGTGCCAGCAGCTGCTGCCCAACGGCACTTTGGATGGAGGCAAACCGGATGCGCTGAGACCGGTCGTGCCGCAGCAGAAACTGCACCCAGCCATTGCAGAGCAGGCACTGCCCATCAAACACCACGATCATGCGAGCGCCCCTAGCTCTACCCCGGCCGCGCCCGGCGGCACCAGCAAGTGCCCCTGGTAGCTGACCACGCGCCCCACGCCGGGCACCGTGGCCGACACGCAAAAGTGCAACGCATCGCCCACGCCGGTTTCCTCGGCCACCACCTGCGGGCGCAGCCATGCGGGGCAGGGAATGCCGCAGAAATGCAACTGCTGCAACTGCATCACCAGCCGCCCTTCGGCCTCGTGCAACACAAAGGTCAGCCGCGCGGCCCCCAGGTGTTCCACCACCTGGCCTGCGGCCTCGCGCAGGGTGGATTGCATGGTCTGGGCAGGAAAGCGGCGGGTCCACACCTCGGCATCGGGGTGCGCCTGCAGCTCGAAGGTGATCGGCCCCTGCACCGCGCGCTGGGGCGCGCCCAGGGCCCAGGCCAGCACACGGCCCGGCCAGGTGGCGGGCGCCTCGACCTGCACCTGGCCCATCAACCGGTGCGGGCCCGAAAGGCCATGGAACCGCGCGAGTGCGGGCGCCAGCCGCTGGTAGGCGGGGCCCAGGACTCGTTGGTACAAAGACAGGGGGAGCATGGAGCGAAGCGGGAGAAATGGATGACCCAGGCCAGTCTATCGCCAGCCGTTCCCCCACCCTACCACCTGCGAGAAAGAAAAAAGGCCGACATCCGTCGGCCTTCCAGAGCGAAACCGCAGTCCCCGCAGCTCCCAGTAGGATCAGGACTTGCCCTTGCGCTGCAGACCCTCCAGCCCGCTCAGGTCCAGCTGCGACATCAGGCCCTGCAGCTCCTTCACGCCGATCTTGTCGCCTTCGATGCTGACCACCAGGCCGTTCTTCAGGATGGTCTTGAACTCGGCATGGCTGCCGTCCTTCTCGTAGCGGGTGTGCAGCGTGCGGCCGCCCTCCTGCCAGGTCTTCTCGGCGCTGGTCTGGTCTTCTTTCTCGCCCTGGGCCATGCCCATGGCCATCGCGGCCATCTGGCCCAGGCCGCCAATGTCCACGATCTCCAGGCGCAGCTGCTTGTCGTCGCTGCCATATTGCGCGCTGGCCTGGCTGGTGGGCAGGCCCAGGGCCGCGCCGTCCTGCACGCCAAACCCGGTGCGGGGCAGGCCCGCCAGCTTCTCGGGCAAAGCCGCCTTGAGCGCCTGCGCCGCAATGGCCTGGCCGCCGCCCAGCAGGCCCGCTGCGGCCTTGGCAGCGTCGCCGGTGGCGGCTGCGATGGCGGCAGGGTCCTGGCTCTTCTGGGCCTCTTCCATCTTGCGGGCGGCTTCCTCCATCTTCTTGCCCGCAGCTTCCAGGCCCGCCGTGTCGATGGACACCTTGCCGCCGGGCGTGTTCATGGTGATTGCCGGGGCCCCAGCACCGCCAAACAGCGCACCACTGCGCGGCATGAACAGCGCGCTGACGGCACCGATGACCACGCCCATCACGATGGCGGCAATGATGACCACCACGGTGTAGCCCACCGACTTCTCGGGCGCGCTGCGCATGAGCACGGGCAGGCCGGTGTAGAGCAGGTAGATGGAGTACAGCGCCGCCAGCAGCCCCAGCATGGCCAGCGCGGGCAGCAGGCTGAAGATGCCGCCCAGCAGAGCCGCCGTGCTGGCGTACACCGCCACTTTCAGCGCCTGGATCTGGTTCTTCTGACCGCCAAAGGTGGGCGCCAGCGCATCGATGATCAGGCCCAGCACGAAGATGCCGACGAGACTGAGCACGTACGAAATGACCATGTTCATCAGGCCCGAGACAAAGGGCACACGGATGGTGACGCCAAAGCCCCCAAAGCCGATCAGCGACATGCCGATGAACCCGCAGACCGCCGGGATGGCGGCCAGGATCATCGCGTAGCGGGTGAACAGTGTGGCCACATCGGTGCTCTCGCCATCGATGGTCGCCCAAGTGTCCTTGGGTTGCAGAAGAATGCTCTTGGCGCGTTCGATCAAGTTCATGGTGCCCTCCCGGCAATGTGGATGGGCCTGCCAATGCGCTTGCATGCGCTGGCAGGCCGAAAGTCGCGGACGATACGGGACGAAACGCCGCTTTGGCTAGCACCGGCAAATCATGCGCCACCCAAAACGTGGAATATGCACGGTTTCCGACCGGTGGATTGCCACAATGATCTGCAGCGGCGGGCCCAGCAATTTAGCGGCGTCTTCCCACCGGGGATAGGTCCGGCGCCAGAACGATGGAGGCCCAACAAGATGGAAGGCCGCCGTTTGCGCCATGTCAGGGACGCTCAGTCCTCAGGATCTGCAAAATTTCATTTTTCTTGCGCTGGCGCTTCAGGTCCACAATAGGCGGGTACGGCAAAGCAGTGAAACATACACCATTGGACGCACAAGGGGGTGGAGGAACCAGTTCCGACAGGCTTTCTGCGGCCTCAAGGGCTGACTGGACCGAAGCCTCGCGATTCATGCGAACCTGCAAGGGCACACCCCGCTCCACCAAGAACCGCACCACGGCTGGCTCATACATGGAGATCGCAACGCCCAGTGCACTTTCTCCCCAAGCAGTGGTCCCACCAAGGTCCAGTCCGCGTTCGTGCATAGCCTCCAGCACAGGCAGCGCCACCTCTCCCTTGCGGGCCACATGCACCACTGCCTCGGCTATTTTCGGGATCGGCACCCCGTTGCGCACCATCCAGATCTGGTTGGCGGCGATTCGGGTCTCCTGCAAATTTGCTGGGCCCAGGGTATTGATGTCGGCCCCTGCCTGCTTCATGAAATCAAGGACTTCCACGCTGGCGTAGCTCACAGCCTCCTTCAGGGGGGTCGTTTCCCGGTTAGATCGATAGGTGCGCCCCTTGGCATTGATATCCAGGCCCCCATCGAGCAGGCGCTGCACATCCGCCACGGTCTGAAGCGAAGACGTGTGGAACAGCGTGGCGCCATGCACAGTCCGGCTCGCCAGATTGCCGCCCCAGGCCAGCAGGCGGTCCAGGACCTCTGGGCTACGACGGCCAGCTTCGACGACCAGGTCTGCATCGATGAATCGCTGCGCGCCACCGGCAAGATAGGCCTCGACCACTGGGGCGCTACGGTGCATCACCGCGCATTGCAAGCCTTCCCGCGTGCGGGATACCGCACCCGCTGCATGCAGCATACGGATGACAGCGGCGCGCTCAAGCACACTGCCCTCTCCCTCGCACGCCCCTTTCAACAGCGCGTCTCGTTGAGCACCCTCCAGGGAGCGCCCCTCGCTGCGTAGCCAGTTCTTGAAGTAGTCAAACTTTCCGAAAGCCAAGGCCATCTTGGCAATCTCGATCCGCTGCAAGCGGGTGGTTGCTATGCCCGCGTGCGGCAAGCGTGTGAACAAATCATCCCGCCGCCTTTGCAATGCGATGCGGTACAGGCTGGGCACGCGCACCCATCCCGTGCGTGCGAGAGATCGGGCCACCACCATGGCTGAGTCGCCTTCCAGCGCGAGAAAAGACTGCTCCCATCGCAAGTCAGCACAGTGACTGGAATAGAGCGAGGCAGAGCGACCAGGCGTCACCGAGAAACTCACGATCATCTCGGCCCTACGATTCTTCGCGCTGCCCTCGTCTGTGTTGTTGTCTGCCACAGGCTCGCGTGCGCC
The DNA here is from genome assembly GCF_054950075.1 of Acidovorax sp. Q11. NCBI lineage: Bacteria > Pseudomonadati > Pseudomonadota > Betaproteobacteria > Burkholderiales > Comamonadaceae > Acidovorax > Acidovorax sp. Q11. The sequence goes on from NZ_JBUDZG010000014.1 coordinate 15,553, forward strand.
TTTGGCCTCGGCGAGTACTCTGGTGGCACCCCACTGCGTGTTGTCCACAAACCATTGCTTCACAGCGAGCGCCCTTGCCATCGACAAGGCCTGTGCATTGCGTTCACGCGACGAGGCGTGCCCAACGACCACCAAATCATCTATCGGCATCGTTACAGATTTGCACTTCAGCCTATCGAGCTTGTCAATGTTCTCACCGTGGAGGATTGACGAGCCTGGTTCAAAAAAAACATCGGCCGCTATCCTGGGGCTAAAAGCCCAGGAGAAAGACGGCACCAGCGCGATCGCCAGCAACATTGACTGTGTGAAGGTGCGCAGTATGAACAGCATGGCCACACTCTAATGCAGCGTGGCGGCCACCAAAATATGCCCCAGTGGGAACCATGGGTCGGTGCAGGTGGCGGCGTGTTGAAGCCCAGGAGTACGGTAGCCCTAGCGCTGATGAAGGCCAGAACCGCCCTCTCGGTGGCGACGGGTGCTTTCCGTCCTCAGCTGCGGCGCAACCGGTCTACCGCCTGCTGGAGATCCTGCGTAAACACACGCCGGTCGCGGTCACCGGGCAGCTCGGGCAGGCCGTAGTGCACCACGGCCTCGATGGGCGGGGCGCTGAGCGTGCGCCAGATCGAGCCCACCAGGGTTTCGTCGCCGATGTAGCTGGGCGCAAAGCTGGTGGCGCCCGTGGCCTGGTCGGCAAAGCGCAGGCCCACGGGCTGCACCGGGGCCTGCGCGGCCACGGCGGCCTGCAGCAGGTTGGCGTGGAAAGGCAGCATCTCGCGGCCGTCGCCCGTGGTGCCTTCGGGGAACACGGCCAGCACCTCGCCGCGCTCCAGCGCCTCCTGCATGGACCGCACCATGCGCAGCGCGTCGCGGCGCGAGCTGCGCTCAATGTAGAGCGTGCCAGCGGCCGTGGCCAGGGTGCCGATCAGCGGCCAGCCCTGCACGTCGGACTTGGAGACAAAACGACAGTGGCGCGCCGCGTGCATCACCGGGATGTCGAGCCAGGAGATGTGGTTGGCCACCAGCATCACCGGCCCGGCGACGGGCGGCTGGCCCAGGATGCGAAGGCGGATGCCGGCGTGTGCGAGCAGCTCCAGCGACCACGCCTGCACGCGGGCGTGCTGCTGGTCGGGCGAGAGCGCAGGAAACCGCAGCGCCACGATGGCCAGCCCTTTGACGATGTGGCCGAGCAGACGCAACAGGCGCCAGCAGGCACGCAAAGACTTCACCGCAAGGCCTCGCAGCGTCGCACCACCTCAGCCTCGGTCAAAGGCGACCTGGCCACCCACCAGCGTCATGCGCACGCGGCCGGGCAGTTCATAGCCCGAGAAGGGGGTGTGTTTGCCCTGGCTGCGCAGCGCATCGTCCTGCACGGTCCACGCGGCCTGCGGGTCCAAAATGCACAGGTCGCCCACGCCGCCTTCCACGATCTGGCCTACGCTGGCCTGCAGCGTGCCCAGGGCGCTGCCAAGCACGCGCGCGGGTTCGGACGTGACGGTGGCCAGCGCACGCTGCAAGGGCACACCGCTGCCCTGCGACCACTTGAGCGCGAGCGACAACAGCAGCTCCAGCCCCGTGGCGCCGGGCTCGGCCTCGGCAAACGGCAGGGTCTTGGCGTCTTCATCGACCGGGTTGTGGTCGGACACCAGGGCGTCGATGGTGCCGTCGGCCAGCGCGGCGTTGAGTGCGTCGCGGTCGCGCTGCTGGCGCAGCGGGGGCGACAGGCGGGCGCGGCTGTCGAAGAAGCCGATGTCCACGTCAGTAAGGTGCAGCGAGTTGATGCTGACATCGGCCGTCACCTTCAGGCCCTCGGCCTTGGCACGGTGGATCAGCTCCACCCCCGCCGCGCTGCTGATGCGGCACAGGTGCACACGGGCGCCGGTGGTCTTGAGCAGTTCAAAAATGGTGTGCAACGCAATCGTCTCGGCCGCCACGGGCACGCCCGACAGGCCCAGGCGCGTGGCCAGCGGGCCGCTGGCAGCCACGCCCTTGCCCAGGTGCATCTCTTGCGGGCGCAGCCACACGGTGTAGCCAAAGGTGGCGGCGTATTGCAGCGCGCGCTGCAGCACCTGGGTGCTGGCCAGCGGCACCTCGGCCTGGCCAAAGCCCACGCAGCCGGATTCGGTCAGCTCGGCCATCTCGGTCAGCACCTCGCCCGCCAGGTTGCGGGTGAGTGCGCCCAGCGGGAACAGGCGCGACTGGTGCAGCTTCTCGGCGCGGAACTTAAGCATCTCAACCAGGCCGGGCTCGTCGAGCACAGGGTCGGTGTCGGGCGGGCAGACCAGGCTGGTCACGCCACCGGCCACAGCGGCAGCCATCTCGGATTCAAGCATGCCTTCGTGTTCGTGGCCGGGCTCGCGCAGGCGTGCGGCCAGGTCCACCAGGCCGGGCAACACGATGCAGCCGGTGGCATCCACCACGCGCTTGGGCGCGAAGTCGGGCGGCACGCGGTTCACGCCCACGATGCGGCCTGCGGCAATCGCAATGTCACAGGTCTGGTCGAGGCCCGAAGCGGGGTCGATCAAGCGGCCGTTCTGGATCAGTATCTTCATGATTTCAAACCAAATTGGCTGCTTCCGCGCATCTGGTATGCGCCAGCAGCTATGAAAACAGGAGCATTCATTTCAAGCATCATGCCTCGTTACCAGCAACGATGGACATGACAGCCATACGGACCGCAATACCGAAAGTCACTTGCGGCAGGATCACGCTCTGCTTGCCATCGACCACGGCGGAGTCGATCTCCACGCCCCGGTTGATGGGGCCGGGGTGCATGACGATGGCGTCGGGCTTGGCCAGTTGCAGCTTCTCCTGCGTGAGGCCGAAGCTCTTGAAATACTCCTGGCTCGACGGCAGCAGGGCGCCGCTCATGCGCTCGTTCTGCAGCCGCAGCATGATGACCACGTCGGCATCCTTGATGCCCTCTTCGAGCGTGTGGCACACGCGCACACCCATCTGCGCCATGTCCGACGGCACCAGGGTGCGCGGGCCCACCACACGCACTTCGGCGCAGCCGAGCGTGGTGAGGCCATGGATATCCGAGCGCGCCACGCGCGAGTGCAGCACGTCGCCCACGATGGCCACGGTGAGGTTGCTGAAGTCCTTCTTGTAGTGACGGATGGTGTACATGTCCAGCAGCCCCTGCGTGGGGTGGGCATGCCGGCCGTCGCCCGCATTGATCACATGCACATGGGGCGCCACATGCTGCGCGATGAGGTAGGGCGCGCCCGACTCGCTGTGCCGCACCACGAACAGGTCGGCCGCCATGGCCGAGAGGTTGGCGATGGTGTCGAGCAGCGACTCGCCCTTGCTGGCCGAGCTGCGCGCGATGTCGAGGTTGAGCACGTCGGCAGACAGGCGCTTGGCCGCGATCTCGAAGGTGGTGCGGGTGCGCGTGCTGTTCTCGAAGAACAGGTTGAACACGCTCTTGCCACGCAAGAGGGGTACTTTCTTCACTTCGCGGTCGTTCACGCTCACGAAGTTGGCCGCCGTGTCGAGGATGTGCGTGACGATGTCGCGCGGCAGGCCTTCGATGGACAGCAGGTGGATGAGTTCGCCGTTGCCGTTGAGTTGGGGGTTGCGCTTGTGCAGCACGGTCAGGCCTCTTTGACTTGGAATTGGAAGATGCCGCTGTCGTCACGCGCCAGGGCCAGCGACTGGGCGGCAGGCAGGGCCACACGCGCGGCGGCAAAGTCGGCCTGCACGGGCAGCTCGCGCCCGCCCCGGTCCACCAGCACGGCCAGGCGCACGCTGGCGGGGCGGCCGTAGTCGAACAGCTCGTTGAGCACGGCGCGGATGGTGCGGCCGGTGTAGAGCACGTCGTCGAGCACCAGCACATCGGCACCGTTCACATCAAACGGCAGCGCCGTCTGCGCGCTGGCCGACAGGCCGCGCTGGGCGAAGTCGTCGCGGTGCATCACCGACGAGAGCACACCGGCGGGGCCTTCGAGGCCCAGGTCTTTTTGCAGGCGCTCAGCCAGCCAGGCACCGCCCGAGGCAATGCCCGCCAGGCGCGTGGTGGGGGTCAGCATGCTGCGCACGCCGCGCAGCAGTTCGCGGTACAGCGCCTCGGCGTCAAGCACCAGGCTGCCGGACATTCCGGGGGATGGGGTGGTCATGGGAGATTCCTCAAAAACTGTTCCAGGATGATGCAGGCCGACGCAGCATCGGCATCCTTGGCCCCACCGGCGATGGCTTCGGTGGTGCTGTAGCGCTCGTCCACCTCGAACACCTGCAAGCCGAATCGGCCGCGCAGCTGGCGGCCGAACTTGAGCGCGCGCTGGGTGTTCTCGTGGCTCGCGCCGTCGGGGTGGTAGGGCACGCCGATCACCAGCGCGTCGGGCTGCCATTCCTTGATGCGCTCGGCCACCTGGGCAAAACGGGCGTCGCCCTCGGCCTGGATGGTGCGTTGCGGCGTGGCACTGCGCAGCATGCGGTTGCCCGAGGCCACGCCCGTGCGCTTGAGGCCAAAGTCAAAAGCAAGAAAGGTCTGGAAATGCGCAGGAACGGCTGGCGGCTGGAGGGGCTGAGCGGGCGCGCCGGTCATGCGTGGCCCGCCTCGGGCGACAGCATCCAGGCCTGCAGGCCCAGCAGCGACAGGGCCCGGTCGTAGCGCTCGGGTACAGGGGTGTCGAAAATCACCGACAGGTCGGCCGCCACGGTGAGCCAGGCGTTTTCGGCCAGTTCTGTCTCTAGCTGCCCCTCGCCCCACGACGAATAGCCCAGCGTGATGAGCACGCGGCGCGGCCCGGCGCCGGTGGACAGGGCTTCGAGCACGTCCTTGGAGGTGGTCATCTCCAGCCCGCCGGGGATGGTCATGGTGGAGGCATAGGCCGACTCGTCGGTCTCGGCCTTGTCCATGAGCATGGGTTCGTGCAGCACAAAGCCGCGTTCGGTCTGCACCGGGCCGCCCTGGAAGACAGGCTCCCGAGTGAGGTCTTCGCGCCGCAGCGACAGATCTACTTTGTCGAACAGGCTTTTGAGGGTGATGTCCGAGGGCTTGTTGATGATGAGCCCGAGCGCGCCGCGTTCGCTGTGCTCGCACAGGTAGACCACACTGCGCGCAAAAGACTCATCTTCCAGGCCGGGCATCGCAATCAGGAAGTGATGCGTCAGGTTGATGGGCGCAGAATCGAAAGACATTCCTCAATTTTAACGGTGAACATGGCGCCCTCTTCCAGGCCTCGCGGACCTTCCGAGTCTTCTTACCCCAGCGGCCTTGTCTGGTTCCGCCGCGACCTGCGCACAGCGGACCAGGCCGCCCTGTACCGGGCGCTGACGCAGTGCGAGCAGGTGCACTGCGCCTTCGTGCTGGACCAGGAGATTCTGGATAGCCTGCCCCGCAGAGACCGGCGGGTGGAGTTCATCCTCGCGTCGCTGGAGGAACTGGACGCCTCGCTGCGCGCCCTGTGTGGCCACCCGCAGGGCGGGCTCATCGTGCTGCATGCCGTGGCCAGCGAGGCAATCCCGGCCCTGGCGCAGAGCCTGGGCGTGCAAGCGGTGTTTACCAACCACGATGACGAGCCCCAGGCGCTGGCACGCGACAGTCTGGTGCGCACGCGTCTCGCGGTTGCGGGCAAGGCGTTCCACACCTTCAAGGACCACACGATTTTTGAACGCAGCGAGGTGCTGACGCAGACCGGCAACCCCTATAGCGTGTTCACGCCCTACAAGAACGCCTGGCTCAAGAAAATCGACGCTTTCCAGCTCCAAAGCTACCCAGTGGAGCGCCACGCGCACCGCCTGGCGCCGCGCCCCCAGGCGCATTGCCAACCCATGCCCACGCTGGCGTCGTTGGGGTTCGAGGCCAGTGCGTCGCCAGCCCCTGGGCTGCCCACTGGCGCCAGCGGCGCGCAGCAGCTGTTCGACGACTTTCTGGGCCGCATCGAGCGCTACGACCACGCGCGCGATTTTCCTGCCGTCAAAGGCCCGAGCTACCTCAGCGTGCATTTGCGCTTTGGCACCATCTCGCCAAGGGTGCTGGCGCGCACCGCGCACGGGCTGGTACAGGCAGGCAACCCTGGCGCCGCGACATGGCTGAGCGAGCTGATCTGGCGCGACTTTTACTTTCAGATCCTGCACCACCACCCCCATGTGGTGAGCCACAGCTTCAAACCCGCCTACGACGCCATCCAGTGGGAAACCGGCCCCGAAGCCGACGCCCTGTTTGCCGCCTGGTGCGAAGGCCGCACGGGCTACCCGCTGGTGGATGCCGCCATGGCGCAGATCAACCAGACGGGCTACATGCACAACCGCCTGCGCATGGTGGTGGCGAGTTTTCTGGTGAAGGACTTGGGGCTGGACTGGCGCCGGGGCGAGGCGTACTTTGCCACCCACCTCAATGACTTCGACCTGGCCGCCAACAACGGCGGCTGGCAGTGGGCCAGCTCCAGCGGCTGTGATGCCCAGCCCTACTTCCGCATCTTCAACCCGGTGAGCCAGAGCGAGAAGTTCGACCCGGAGGGCAAATTCATCCGCCGCTACCTGCCCCAGCTTGCAGCGCTCCCGACCAAGGCACTCCACGCACCCTGGCTAGCGCGCCCCCTGGAACTGCAGGAAGCGGGTGTGCGCCTGGGAGACACCTACCCATTGCCTGTGGTGGAGCACGATGCCGCACGGCAACGCACGCTGGAGCGGTATGCCGTGGTGAAGACGGCTGCAGGGTAGCAACACACGGCTCTGCAGATTGAAGCAGGCCGCCGTGCATTAGCGATGCGCCACGGGCGGCGGGTCGCCCGGTGGTGGTTCCTCCGGCGTCATCTGCATGCCCTCGGCACCCAGCGAGGCACCGGCGGCCAGCCGCAGACGCAGGCGCACATCGGTGCGGTTGTCGGCATTGGCAATCGCTTCTGCGGGTGAGATGACACCCTACTCGACCATGGACAGCAGGGACTGGTCAAAGCTCCACATGCCCTGCTCCCCGCTGCGGGTGATGGCCGTCTTGAGTTCGTCAATCTGGCCTTTCTGGATCAGTTCAGCCACGTAGGGGGTCAGCAGCATGATCTCTGTGGCGGGCACCAGGCTCCCGGCCAGCCCTGCGACCAGCCTCAAGGCCACCACCGCGCGCAGATTGAGCGACAGGTCCAAAAGCAGCTGGCGGTGGGCATCCTCGGGGAAAAAATTCAGGATCCGCTGCACCGCCTGGTTGGCGTTGTTGGCATGCAGGGTGGACACGCACAGGTGCCCGGACTCGGCGTAGTGCAGCGCGTGCTGCATGGTGGCCCGGTCGCGGATCTCGCCGATCAGGATCACATTGGGGGCCTCGCGCATGGCCCGCCGCAGGGCCTCGTCGTAGGACAGCGTATCGAGCCCCACTTCGCGCTGGGTGACCAGCGACTTCTTGTGGGTGTGCAGATATTCAATCGGGTCTTCCACGGTCAGGATATGCCCGCCCGCGTGGGTGTTGCGGTGGTCCAGCAAGGCGGCCAGCGTGGTGGTCTTGCCCGAACCCGCAGCCCCCACCGTCAACACCAGACCGCCTTTGAGAAACGCCAGTTGCTGCAGCACCGGGGGCAAGCCCAGCGTCTGCAGGTCGGGTATCTGCGCAATCACATGCCGTATCACCATGCCCACCTGCCCACGCTGGCGGTGCACATTGACACGAAAACGCTCGCCCTCGGGGGTCTGGAACGAGAGATCGCACTCCATGGTGGTCTCGAACTCATGCCGTTGTGCATCGCGCAAGATGGAGTAAGCCATCTGCCGAACGTCATCCGCCGACAGCACCTGCTGGGCAATCGGCGCGAACGCGCCCTGCCGCTTGATGGTGGGCGGCGCACCCGCCAGCAGGAAAAGATCGGAGGCCCGCTCCCTGGCCACAAAGGCCAGGCACGCCAGCAGGCGAGGATCGGTAGAAGGCGACAGCGCTCCCGGGTCCATCAGCACACCTGCCATCCGCGAAAGGCGGGCTGCGGCGGGCCAGCCCCTGGGCCGACTCCCCTACCCGCCATAGCGCCACCCATCACGAAAACATGGCCCCCAAAAAAACCACAGCCCCGTCGGTCAAGAGCGGGGCTGTGGGTGGTGCGCATGGTCTGTCAGGCCTCGGCGGCCGCAGCAGCCGCGATGCGGGCGTAGTGCTGAATCAGGCTCAGCAGTTCTTCATCCGAATACGGTTTGCCCAGGTAGTGGTTGACGCCCAGCTCCATCGCATGTTCGCGGTGCTTCTCGGCAATGCGCGATGTGATCATGATGATCGGCAGGTCACGCAACGCACCGTCTGCGCGGATGTTGCGCGCCAGGTCGAAGCCGTCCATGCGGGGCATTTCGATGTCGGACAGCACCACGGTCGGACGCTCCTCCTGCAGTCGCTCCAGGGCCTGCAGGCCGTCGGCCGCCAGGGCCACGCGGTAGCCTTCGCGCTGCAGCAGGCGCTGCGTGACGCGGCGCACGGTGATGGAGTCGTCCACCACCAGCACCAGTGGCACCTGGCTGGGCCCCGCCAGCTGGGGCGAGACCACCTGCTTGCCACCACCAGCGCCACCCTCCGCTTCCGGAGCGGGCGCCATGCCCGCACTGGCTGCACGCACCTGGTCGCCATACACCGTGGCCAGAGCCACCGGGTTGTAGATCAGCACCACGGCACCCGAGGCCAATACCGACATACCGGCCAGGCCTGGCAGGCGGGACAACTGGGGGCCGAGGTTCTTCACCACAACTTCCTGGTTGCCCAGCACTTCGTCCACATGCATCGCCACACGCTGCGCCGCGCTGCGGAAGATCACCACGGGGCGGGTCTTGCCTGCGGGCTCATGGCTACGTGCAGACGCCTGCAACAAGGCACCGGACCAGAAGAAGGGCACCTTCTCCATCCCGTCGTCAAACACGCCGGTGCGGTAGGCTTCCTCCAGGTCGGCCGCAGAGGTGCGGCGCACGATTTCCACCACGTTGGCAGGCACGCCCACCGCCAGGTCGCCGGTGCGCAGCATCACAACCTGCGTCACCGCAGTCGTCAAAGGCAGCACCATGCGGAACGCTGCGCCCTTGCCCGCCTCGGTCGAGGTTTCGATGCGCCCCCCCAGGGCATTGATTTCGGCACGCACCACGTCCATGCCAATGCCGCGTCCCGCCAACCCGGTCACTTCAGATGCAGTCGAGAAACCGGGCATGAAGATCAGGTTGGCGGCCTCGGCATCGCTGAGTTCCACACCAGGTTCCACGATGCCCTGAGACAGGGCCTTTTCGCGGATGCGCGGCAGGTTCAGGCCCGCGCCATCATCGCGGAACTCCACCGACACGTCGTTGCCTTCGTGGTGCAGATCCACGGTGATCGTGCCGGAGGCAGGCTTGCCCGCCGCCACCCGCACTTCGGGATCTTCGACGCCATGGGCCACACAGTTGCGCAGCAAGTGCTCGAACGCCGGGGTCATGCGGTCCAGCACACCACGGTCCATTTCGATGGAGCCGCCAGTGATGTCCAGCTTGATCTGCTTGCCGGTTTCCTTGGAGGCCTGGCGGACCACGGCGTAGAGGCGCTCGGCAATGCCTTCGAACTCCACCATGCGGGTGCGCAGCAGGTCGCGCTGCAGCTCACGGGCCTGGCGGCCCTGGGCGATCAGGTCGTCTTCGGCGCCTTCCATGGCACGCTGCAGGTTGCGCTGCACCGTCGCCACGTCGTTGACCGACTCGGCCATCATGCGGGTGAGCTCCTGCACACGGGTGAAGCGGTCGAACTCCAGCGGGTCGAAACCAGCGGCCGAATCCTTGGACAAGGCCAGGCGCGACTGCATCTGCGATTCAGCCTGCACCTCGATGTCGCGCAGTTGCTGGCGCAGCCTGTCGAGGTTGCCCGAAAGGTCGGAGAGCGAGCTGCGGAACTGCCCCAGGCGCACATCCAGGCGCGAGCGGCTGATCATCACCTCGCCCGCCTGGTTCACCAAGCGGTCCAGCAACTGGGCACGCACACGCACCGACTGGCTGGCAGCCACACGCAAGGGCGCCAGCTGCGACGGGCCGGGCAAACGGACTGCCGGAGCGGCCGGTGCTGCGCCAGCGGCGCCCGCCACAGCTGCAGCAGGCGCTGCGGACAGCTCTGCGGCATCCGGACGGCCATGGGCGGCTTCGACGGGCAGTGTGACCACCGTATCGGTAGGCGTCTGGCCAATGGCACGCAGGGCGTCGAAGTTCGCCTGCAGACCGTCAAAACTGCCCTGCAAGGGGTCGATCTGGTCGGCGGTGACGGTCTCGGCATCGAGCTGCTCGATGGCAGACTCCAGCCGGTGGGCCATTTCGCCCAGGCGCATGGCACCCGCCAGTCGCGAGCTGCCCTTGAGCGTGTGCAAGGCGCGCAGCACTTCACTGCGGGCGCCCAGGTTGTCGGGCCGTGCAGCCCATTGGCGCAGGGCACCCCCCAGCTGGGGCAGCAGCTCGGCAGCCTCTTCCTCGAAGATCGGGAACAGGTCGGGGTCGATGACGTCAATCGCATCGATGTCGTCGTCCACATCCGAAGACAGCGCCACGGCGTGGGCGATCGCGTCGTCGATCAGTTGGTCCTGATCGTGGGCCACCACCGACAGCGCGGGCGCTACATGGCCCTGCGGGATGATGAGCGGTGCAGGCTCCAGCGTCGCCTCGGCAAACGCCTCGGGTTCGTCGGCTGGCTCCGGGGCGGGCGCAGGTTCCGACACCGGCTCGGTCTCGGTGGCCACAGGCTCCACCATCTCGATCGGGAAGGCTTCGGCAGCATCCTCTTCGGGGGGAGACAAGGTGGCAACCACCTCGGCTTCCAGGATCTGGCGCAGCTGCTCCAGAACCTCTTCGTTGGGCTCCTTGAGGAAACCCGCAGCAAATTGGTGCAGCAGGCGGCGGATGTCTTCGGCCGCGCCCATGAAGGCCTGGGCCTGCTCCTGCGTGCCGCCGGATTGCAGCTGCACATGCTGCATCGCGTGCTCCAGTGCCCGCGCCAACTCCGACAAGGCAGTGAAACCGACCGTGGCAGAACTTCCCGCCAGCGAATGCGCCAACGCAACCCCCATATCGGGCAGCGGCTCGTGCAGCTCCAGCGACCACTCCTGCAGGCAGGTCACTAGGCGGCGCGACCATTCGTCGGCCTCGTTCAGATAGACGTTGTACAGCGGGATGCTGATACGCAGGGTATCAATCACCTTGACCGCATCGTCGCTCGCGCTGCTGTCCTCTTGCGGCAGGGCGTCCAGAAGCTCGGCCATTTCAGAAGCCAGCTCAACATCGGCAGGCACGGCCGCTTCGGGGGACCCAGCCACCACCGGTGCCTCAGCGGCGGCCGCTGCGGACTCTGCTTCCAGCAACCGCTCCAGGGCTTCGACATCCAGCGACGCGAGAGCATCCGATGCCTCTGACACTTCAGCGTCGATGTCTGCGGGTACGGCGGTTTCTGGGGCTGCGCTGACTTCAGCATCAGGCAAAGCGAACGCTTCGACCGGAGCGTCCAGCAGCGGCTCAGACGCGGCGGCCACGGCCGCAACCTCGGCAGCAGGCGCCACATCGGACAAGTCCAGGTCGGGCAACTCCAGGTCGAGCACAAAGTCGGCACTGGACGGGTCCACCAGGGGCGCTGGGGCCGAATCTGCATTCAGGGCGGCGGTGAAGACGGAGAAGTCAATGTCCTCGGCCACCTCTGCCACGCCGGGTGCAGCTGCCAGTTCAGGTACCACAGGTACCTCAACGGATGCAGGATGTTCGGGGACATGCTCCGAAATTTCGGTCGCCTGGAAGTCCATCAGGCCCAGATCGTCCTCTGGGGCCTCGGCGGCCTCGGCCACCACGGCATCAGCAGGCAGGCTGGCCGCTTCGGGCTCCAGTTCCACCAGGGCGTCGATTTCCGAAACGGCCACCAGGGACTCGCCGCTCTCGGAGGGCACCACCAGAGGCAGCAACGTGCCATCCAGGCGCATGGCATCTGCGGATTTGCGGAAAGACTCGGGGTCCCAGCCAGTCGCACGGCCTGCGGCAATATCGTCGGCCCAGCGGCCAAAGGCCCGCAAGGCGTCCGAGGACAGCGTCAACAAGCCCGGCTGCATGGGCTTCTGTTCAGCCAGCCAGGTGTTGAGAATCTGCTCCATCGACCAGGCGGCCTCGCCGAAGTCGTTGAGGCCCACCATGCGCGAACTGCCCTTGAGCGTATGGAAGGCACGGCGCAAGGTGGTCTGTTCGCTCAGATTGCCAGGCTCTCCCTGGAGCAGGTCGATGGCGGCCAATCCGTTAACCACCACTTCGCGTGCTTCCTCCAGGAAAACCTCCAGCAACTCGTCTTCCACATCGGGCACGGCTGCCTTGGACGTGGAGGCTGGGGCCTCCGCAGCGGTGACAGCCGACGCCGGTGTAGCAGGAGCGGCCACATCGAAGGAAATGTCCGGAGCGAGGCTTTCGGGTTCTGCCGGGGCCACAGGTTCACTGGCTGGGGCAGCCCCCAGATCCAGGATGGGGGCAAAGTCGGTGGGTTCGCTGACAGGCTCTGCCACGGGGAAACGCGGCAGCACGTCAGGCACCAGCGTGTCGGTGCGCTCCTCCAGTTTGGCGGGAGCTTCCTCCATGGCATCCGATGCGCGCGCACGGGTCTTGCCCATGAGGATGCGCAACTCGCCAAGGTTCTCGTCATAGACAAAGAGCTTGCGCGCCATGGTGCGCTGGTAGCTCAGCATGTCGATCAGGAAACCCAGCGCACCTAGGCTGTTACCGAGCTTCTCGAAAACAGCCTGGCGGCCTTCTTCGGGCACCTCGTTGATGAGCAGGCGCTCCACCGTGTCGCGCATGCGCACCACCGCCAGCGAAGCCTGGTCCAACCCGAGCACCGACAACACGCCGCGCATCTGGGCCAGGTGCCCAGGCACCATGGCCAAAACAGCCGTGTCCTGGGGGTTGCGGAAAAACTGGTCCAGTGCCTTCTCGGCCTCGCCCAACGTCACACGCAGCTCATCCACCACACTGCCCATGGTCTGGTTGTCGCTGACCCTGCGGTACAGCTCCTCCATCCAGGGCTCCAGAGGCTCGGGTTCGGCTCCCGCAGTCACCGCATCCAGGCGCTCTGCCAGGCGGGTCGCCCGCACCTCCATCTGGTCGTCGGCCGCATCCAGCTCTTCAAACGCGGCCTGCAGGTACAACACCGATGTCGCCACCTCCATCGCCAAGGCAGCCGACGGTGGCTCGCCCGAACGGGTGGTGGACTCCGTCGCCCGTGTGAGCGCCTGGGCCAGGTTTTCGCTACCGGGGTGCAGCTTTCTCAGCGAATCACACACCAGACTGAACTGGTCTGCCGCTGGTTTGAGCTTGTTGCGATCACCGCCAGCCAACGCCGACCAAGTTTCTGTGGCCGATGCGATGCGCTTGCGCGCCTGCGCCAGCACTGCCGGATCAAAACGCCCGAAACGGGCGGTTTCGTAGTCAACGGGCTTGAACCGGTCCAGAGAGAACGCCTGGCGCACCGCTCGCAGCGAGGGAGCGGCCTCGGCGGGCAGATCGGAGGCTTTGGCCTGAGAACAGAAAAAGAGCAGATCCTGCACCAGGCGGTCCGCGATGGTCGGATCCCCCTTGGCCAGGGTCGCGTACTGCATCAGCACCCGGGACGCCACACGCTTGACATACACGTCCGGCGCCAGCAGACCTGAGCCAAAAGCCTCGAAGAAGCCCGCGCAGATTTTCCAGAATGCACGCGCCTGGCGGTCCGTCTGGGCCGCCACCAAGCCAAGACAGGTGTCTCGCAGGTTCAGCGCAGCGCGGAGATCGCCGGACTTGACGATGCGCAGCACAGCTGCATCCAGCCGCGCCCGCGCCTCGGGGCCATAAGGCAATGGCGCAAGGGTCACCGTTCCTTCGGGCTCGCGGAAGCGACGCTCTACAGGCCAAAGGTCTGCTGGGTGTACGCGATCTGCTCCTGCCAGGGCCTGAGCATCGCGGTACTGGGGGAACAGAGCGACGGGAGACACCGACTTGCCCGCCAGCACGGTCTCCAGGTATTCAATCAGCGCAAAACTTGCGCGCTCGATCACGGCCGCAGCATCGTCGCTGCAGGTTTCGGGCCGCTGCACAAACTTCTGGACGGCCGACTCCATGGAGCGCAGCACCAGGGCTGGCGGGCCCATGCCCACCATCTCCAGCGCACCACAGGCCTGGTGCAGTTGCTGGCGCGCAATGCGCAGAGCCCCCGCATCCAGGGCCGCCAGATCGGATTCCCGCGCGACCTCCGCATCGCGCACAAAGCGGCGCATGGCCTTGACCGCACCGTCGAGTGACTTACGCAGTTCGTCAAGCACCCAAGCCAAAGGACCCAGGTCCTGATCTCCCTGGGTCCCTTCTGCGGCCGGTGCATTGTTGACATCAATAGATGACATGGATTTGTCCCCGGCTGCAATGAGCCAGCTGGTTGATGACTACTGCTGTCAGGCGATCTTGAAACGTGCCACCGATTGGCGCAGTTCTTCGGCCATGTGCGACAACTCACGCACCTGTTGTGCCGTGGTGCGGGTACCTTCACCCGTTTGCTCGGTCACCGCAAAAATGTGCTGGATGTTGTCGGCCACTTCGTTGGCCAGAACGGCTTCGCGGGACGTCGAAGACGAAATCTGCTCAATCAGTTCAGCAAGGCGGCGCGACACGCGGTCAATTTCGGTCAGTGCGGTACCGGCGGAGTCGGAGAGGCGGGCCCCTTCCACCACACCCTGCGTGGAGCGCTCCATAGCGGCCACAGCATCCTGGGTGTCGGTCTGAATGGCCTTCACGAGTGCCGAGATCTGGCGCGTAGCGTCTGCAGAGCGTTCAGCAAGGCGCTGCACTTCTTCCGCCACCACCGAGAAGCCGCGACCGGCTTCACCAGCAGATGCCGCCTGGATGGCTGCGTTCAGCGCCAGCACGTTCGTCTGCTCGGTAATGTCGGAAATCAGCTCGGTGATTTCACCGATCTCCTGCGACGACTCGCCCAGGCGCTTGATCCGCTTGGAGGTGTCCTGGATCTGGTCGCGGATGGAGTTCATACCGCCGATAGCGTTCTGCACGGCCTGCAGACCCGAGTCGGCAGCTTGCAGCGATTGGCGGGCCACAGTGGCGGACTCTTGCGCCTGGGTGGACACCTCGTTGATTCGGGTTGCCATGTCCAGAACGGAGCGACCAGTTTCGCGAATTTCGCGCAGCTGCTCGGTCGATGCGGCCAGCAGTTCGGTGGAGGTGTTATCCACCTGCGCCGTCGTCTGCGCCACGCGAGTTGCCGTGTTCTGCACGCTACCCACCAGCTGGCGCAGTTCTTCCACCGTGTAGTTCACCGAGTCGGCAATGGCGCCCGTGATGTCTTCGGTCACCGTGGCTTCTTGCGTCAAGTCACCTTCAGCAACCGACTGCAGTTCGTTCATCAAACGCAAAATGGCGGCCTGGTTGGCGTCGTTGACGCGCTTGGCTTCCTGCTCCTGGCGCTTGGCGTCTTTTTGCTGCGTTTCGGCAGCCGCCTGGCGTCCACGGCTGTCCAGCAGCTGAACGCGCGAAATACCGATACCGCACAGCAGCACGAACAGACCTGCCAGCGCCAGGGCGGCAAACTGGCCGGCGCCCAGACCGGTCTGGGCGGACAGCTTGCTCTGCAGGCCTTCCAGCTGGCGGCGCAGCGGCTCGCTGTCAGCAATGATGGCGGACTGGGCTTCACGGGCAGATACCAGGCCTTGCAGGTTGCCCAGAATGGCGCTGGCCTGGGTGCGGGTCTGTTCGTAGAGCTTGACCAGGGCTTCGAGTTGTTCGCGGGTCTGGGCGTCCTTGGTGGCAGCCAAGCGCAGTTCCGGGCTGCCGTCCAGCAGGCCCTGGGCAATTTCCTTGAACGAGTTCAAGTCCTTGCCCAGCAGGAACACGGCCTCAGGGCTCACGCCTTCCATGGTCTGGAATTCGTTGGCCGACTTGCCGATACGCTGGGTCAACATCACCAGCTGGCCAGCAGCAGAAATCTCAGCGGCCGGGGCGTTCTGCTGGAGTTTCAGCGAAGACACGGTTTCGGCGATTTCCAGCAGGTCAGACGATTGGCGGTTGATGGTGCGCAGAGCGTCACCCACCTGGGTCAGAATCTTCTGCTGGCCCATCACCACACTGGCGTTGCGCTCGGCGCGCTCCATCAGGGGGTTGACGGCATCCAGATCGGGCTTGAACGGCTCGCCGAGCGACTGCACGCCCAGTTCGCTGTCACCCGCATTCAGGGCGCGCACGTTGCGCGCCAGCACGCCCGAGCTTTCTACCACGTCTGGGAAGGCCTGGGGGCTGCCCACCAGGGCCTGCGACACCGACTTAGCCAGACGTTGCGATTGCATCAGCGATTGGCCGGTAGCGGCCAGCTGTTGTGCAGACCGATCAGCCTGCTGCAGCACCCAGAACGCGATCGCCCCCAGCACCAGCACGCCCACCAGCAGCAGGGCCAGCAGACGGCGTTGGTGGCCTGCGGCCGTGGAGCGCCCCAGCAAGGGCAGGGAAATCAGCTCTTCGTCCGTTTCCGAAGCCGCCAGCTCGGAGGGGTAACCATCCGGATCCCCCTGGACGCTGTTCATGGCTTCCGCCTGGTAGGCGTCACGCAACTGCGCGCCATCCAGGGCGCCCGTGGCCAGGACATCCTGCCCATCGTCCGCCGTGCCGGCGGCCGCGCCTGCATCCGGCGTAGCGGGTTTCCGGTTGAACAGTTTTCCAAATTGATTGACGACGGACATGGTGCAGCCTTACAGAAAAACTCAAGCACTGATGCTCAGGAATGCGGGGTGTTGGGACAGGATCTGCAGGTTCAGCTCCTGCCAGCGTGTGCCGCTGGAATCGATATAGGTGGTGCCGAAGAAGCTGGGCGCGTCTTCAGCCGGTGGCTCGGACGACACAAAGGCGTCGGTTCCGCGCAGGCCCGCCAGGCGGTCCACCAGCAAGGCCGCATTGACATCCAGCGCGGCATTGAAGGCCAGCAGACTGGATTCAGCCAGGGCCTGTTCGGTGCGGGGTGCTGCTGCCCCCAGCAGGCCCGCCAGGTCCACAACGCCCACCAGACCGCCACGCAGGTTGGCAACGCCCAGAAACCAGCTCTGGGTGTAGGGCACAGCCTGGACAGAGGCCCAGGGGAAAATCTCCCCGGACTGCCCCAGCGGCAACAAGTAGAAACTCCCGGCGGACTCGACAGCCAGCCAGGATGACACAGAGGTCCCTTCGGTTCTTGCAGCCTGCAGGCGGCTGGCAAGTCGGGTCTGCAGCTCTCGCAGGGCTTCGCGGTTGGCCATGAGCGCGCCGCAGCCTCAGTTCAGAGCGTCGATTTTGGCCTGCAACTCGGCGGGGTCCACCGGCTTGGTGATGTAGCCGCGCGCGCCCTGACGCATGCCCCAGACACGGTCGGTTTCCTGGTTCTTGCTGGTGCACATGATGATCGGCACATCGGCATACAGCGGATCGCGGGTAATGGCACGCGTGAGCTGAAAACCATTCTGGCCAGGCATGACCACGTCCATCAAAATCAGGTCGGGCTTTTCTTCGGCCAGGCGGCGAAATGCTTCGTCGGCATTTTCTGCAGTACGGACTTGCATGCCTTTTTTCTGAAGCAGGTCCGTCAAAAACATCAACTCGGTCTTCGAGTCGTCGACGACCAATACTTTCTGAATGGGCATTACATGGCTCCTTGTTGGGAATTGCCAAACTGTTGAACTGCTTGCAACAGCTGGTCTTTGGTAAATGGCTTGGTGAGATATTCCTGGCAGCCGACCATGCGCCCACGCGCCTTGTCGAACACGCCGTCCTTGGAGGACAGCATCACCACCGGAGTATCTGCAAAACGGGCGTTGCGCTTGATGATGGCGCAAGTCTGGTACCCGTCGAGCTTGGGCATGAGGATGTCGCAGAAAATCAGCTGAGGCTGGTAATCGTTGACTTTGGCCAAAGCATCAAAGCCGTCGTCTGCCAACAAGACTTCATGCCCCCCCTGCTTGAGAAAAATCTCGGCGCTTCGACGGATGGTATTGCTGTCATCCACCACGAGCACTTTGAAAGATGCGCCTGTTGTAGTCAATTGTCACTGCTCCCGATGGAGAAAATAAACAACGCCGCAGCAAGTGGTGCTGGAGCGTCTCAGATCTGAACCATCTCGAAATCTTCCTTGCGGGCGCCACATTCAGGGCAGGTCCAATTCATGGGGACCTGATCCCAGGGCGTGTTGGGTGCAATGCCGTGCTCAGGGGACCCCTCCGCCTCGTCATAAATCCAGCCGCAAATCAAACACATCCAAGTTTTAGAGTCGGTCACAGCTTAAAGGGCCTTCACATAGAATGCAACGATTGTATCTAGTCATCTCCATGGGCTGCGGCTTCGGTGCCACCCCTCAAGCAGGATCTGGTCCATGACCATCAAAGCGTCTCCTCCCCCCTCAGAAATCACAGTGATCGACGATGACGGTGCGGAGGAAGCAAGCCCTGCATGTGTGCTTGTATTCAATGCCAGCGACCCCAGCGGCGCAGGTGGGCTGACCGCCGACATCACCACGATTGCATCCGTCGGCGGGCACCCGATTGCCGTGGTCACAGGCGCCTACGCCCGCGACACGGCAGAGATTTTTGACCACTTCGGCTTTGACGACGAGGCCGTGGCCGAGCAGGCCCGGGCGGTGCTGGAAGACCTCCCGGTCCAGGCCATCAAGGTCGGCTTTGTGGGCAGCCCCGAGAACATCAGCACCATCGCCGAAATAACCACAGACTATGACGAAGTCCCGGTGATAGCCTATATGCCCAACCTTTCCTGGTGGCGTGACGAGCTGATCGACGAGTACCTGGACGCCTTCCGCGAATTGTTGCTGCCCCAGACCTCAGTGTTGGTTGGAAACCACAGCACCCTGTGGCGCTGGCTGTTGCCGGACTGGAGCGGCGAGCGCAACCCCACCGCCCGCGACATCGCCCGGGCCGCGTCTGAAATGGGTGTCCCCTACACCCTGGTCACCGGCATCCCCCTGCCCGAGCAGTTTGTCGAGAACGTGCTGGCTTCTCCCCAGACCATACTGGGCAGCGGCAAGTTCGAGCTGTTTGACGCCACCTTCGCAGGCGCAGGCGACACCCTCTCGGCCGCACTCACCGCCCTGGTGGCGGCAGGCAACGACCTTGGCGAAGCCACCAGCGAAGCGCTGAGCTACCTGGACCGTTGCCTGGACGCTGGCTTTCGCCCTGGCATGGGCCACATAGTGCCCGACCGCATGTTCTGGGCCCAGCCCGAAGACGACGAGCCCGGCGCGGACGAAGAAGAAGAGACCCCGATCGACGAAGCACAGGCCCTCGAAGGCTTTGTGATGCCTCCCCATGACACCAAACACTGACCTCAACATCCCCCTGTTCGAACGCGCCAAGGCGCTCATCCCCGGCGGCGTGAACTCACCCGTGCGGGCCTTCAAGGCCGTGGGCGGCACGCCCCGTTTTGTGAAGCGCGCCCAGGGCGCCTACTTCTGGGACGCCAACGACCAGCGTTTCATCGACTACATCGGCTCCTGGGGCCCGATGATCCTGGGCCACGGCCACCCCGCCGTGCTCGAAGCCGTGCAGAGCGCGGCGCTGGAAGGATTCAGCTTTGGAGCGCCCACCGAGCGCGAGGTGGAGCTGGCTGAGGAGATTCTGAGCCTCGTGCCCTCGATGGAGATGATCCGCCTCGTCAGCTCGGGCACCGAAGCGGGCATGAGCGCCATCCGCCTGGCGCGTGGCGCCACAGGCCGCAGCAAGTTCATCAAGTTCGAGGGCTGCTACCACGGCCACGCCGATTCCCTGCTGGTCAAGGCAGGCTCGGGTCTGGCCACCTTTGGCAACGCCACCAGCGCGGGCGTGCCGCCCGAGGTGGTGCAGCACACCATCGTGCTCGAATACAACAACGTCGCCCAGCTCGAAGAAGCCTTTGCCCTGCACGGCAAGGAACTGGCCTGCGTGATGATCGAGCCCATCGCGGGCAACATGAACCTGGTGCGCGCAAGCGTGCCGTTCATGAAGCGCTGCCGCGAGCTGTGCACCGAATACGGCGCGCTGCTGGTGCTCGACGAGGTCATGACGGGCTTCCGCGTGGCGCTGGGCAGCGCGCAGAGTGTGTACGCCAAGAGCATCCCGGGTTTCAAGCCGGACCTTACCGTGCTGGGCAAGGTGATTGGCGGCGGCATGCCCCTGGCAGCCTTTGGCGGGCCACGCGCCATCATGGAACACCTGGCGCCCCTGGGCGGGGTCTACCAGGCGGGCACGCTGTCGGGCAACCCGGTGGCCACAGCCTGCGGCCTGGCCACGCTGCGCGAGATCAAGAAGCCCGGCTTCTTCGATGCGCTCTCGGCCCGCACCCGCTCGCTGGTCGATGGCCTTGCATCCGCTGCCGCCGCTGAGGGCGTGCCCTTCAGCACCGACAGCGAAGGCGGCATGTTTGGCTTCTTCCTGATGCCCGAGCTGCCCCAGAACTACGCCCAGGTGCTCAAAACCGACAGCGCGCGCTTCAACCAGCTATTCCACGGCCTGCTGGACCGGGGGGTCTACATTGCCCCGGCCCTGTACGAAGCAGGTTTTGTGAGCGCCGCCCACACGGCCGACGACATTGCCGCCACCGTGGCGGCTGCACGCGAAGTGTTCAAAACACTATAAAAAAGATAGCTATCAGCGCTTACCCATAGCGCGGAAGCAGCCTTTTTTATTCATATTTTCAGCAACGAGGCTGTCACAACAGCCCGCGCAGCTCCCGGGCTGCGTCCTGCAGCAGCGGCAGCATGTCGCGCTGCAGGCTGCCTTCATCGATCTGCTTGGGCGACGCCACCACGTTGAGCGCCGCCACTGTGTGGCCCTGCAGGTTGCGCAACGGCACGGCCAGTGCATGCACACCCAGCTCGTGCTCTTCCACCGCCAGGCAATAGTCATCGCGCCGCGCCTTGGCGACCACCTGCCGCAGCGGCCCCACCTGGGTGATGGTGTGGGGCGTGAGGCGCTGCAGCGTGTGGCCCTTGAGCCATTGCGTGAGCTCCACCGGCGGCAACGCCGCCAGCAGCACCCGCCCCGTGGACGTGGGGTGCGCAGGCAGCCGCGCGCCCAGGTGCAGGCCATAGGCCAGCACACGCGACGGCGCGCCATACACCCCGCTGCGCGCCACGATCACCACCTCGTTGCCATCCAGCACCACGGCCGAGAAGGACTGCTGCGTCTGCGCCGCCAGCCGGTTCAGCGTGGGTTGCAGCACCCGCGGCAGCCGCGCCGAGGCCAGGTAGCTGCCCGAAAACCGCAGCACCTTGGGTGCCAGCCAGAAGTAGCTGCCATCCGTCTCCAGATAGCCCAGGTGCGCCAGGGTGAGCAGATGCCGCCGCGCCGCCGCCCGCGTGAGCCCGGTGCGCTGCGCAGCCAGCGTGGCATTGAGCCGCTGGCGCTCGGTGTCAAAACTCTCCAGCACGGCCATGCCTTTGGCCATGCCTTCGATGAAGTCTGCCTTGGCGATGGGGGCGGCGGCCTGCACGATGGTCATTGCGCGATGATCGCACAACGCGACCGCCAATCGCACGCAACTGCCGCAGCGCCATGCTCTCTTGACGCAGATCAACCTACGCTTGGCAGCATCGAACTTCACGAGGTTGCCCCCCATGCGTACCCAGGTTGCCATCATCGGCGCAGGCCCCGCCGGCCTGCTGCTCGGCCAGTTGCTCTACAAATCCGGCATCGACGCCGTCATCATCGAACAGCGCAGCCCCGACTACGTGCTGGGCCGTATCCGCGCAGGTGTGCTGGAGCAGGTCAGCATGGACCTGCTGGACAAGGCCGGCATCGGGGCCCGCGCCCATGCCGAGGGCCTGCCGCACGACGGCATCGAGCTGCTGTTCAAGGGTGCGCGCCACCGCATCGACCTGCACGACCTGACCGGCGGCAGCCGCGTGACGGTGTACGGCCAGACCGAAGTGACGCGCGACCTGATGGATGCGCGCACGGCCGAAGGCCTGACCACGGTGTACGACGCCCACAACGTGAGCGTGCACGACTTTGACGGCCAAAGCCCCCGCGTGACCTACGAAAAGGACGGCCAGACGCACGAGGTGCACTGCGACTTCATCGCAGGCTGCGACGGCTACCACGGCGTATGCCGCGCCAGCGCGCCAGCCAACCTGCTCAAGACCTACGAACGTGTCTACCCCTTTGGCTGGCTGGGCGTGCTGGCCGATGTGCCGCCGGTGTCGCACGAGCTGATTTACGCCAACACCGAGCGCGGCTTTGCGTTGTGCAGCATGCGCAGCGCCACCCGCAGCCGCTACTACGTGCAGGTTCCTAACACCGACAAGATCGACAACTGGACCATCGACCAGTTCTGGACTGAGCTGGGCAACCGCCTGGACCCTGAGGCACGTGCCAATCTGGTCACCGGCCCGGCGTTGGAGATGAGCATTGCCCCGCTGCGCAGCTTTGTGGCCGAGCCCATGCGTTTTGGCCGCATGTTCCTTGCGGGCGATGCGGCCCACATCGTTCCGCCTACAGGCGCTAAGGGCCTGAACCTGGCGGCCAGCGACGTGGGCTACCTGTGGACCGCGCTCACCGAGTTCTACACAGAGAAATCAGCCGTGGGCATCGACACTTACTCCGACCGCTGCCTGCGCCGCGTGTGGCGGGCAGAGCGCTTCTCGTGGTGGTTCACCTCGCTGATGCACCGCTTCCCCGAGACCGGCGAATTCGGGCAGAAAATCCAGGAGGCCGAACTGGACTACCTGGTGAACTCACGGGCTGCTTCGGTGTCGCTGGCCGAGAACTATGTCGGACTGCCGATGAATTTCGGCACCTGAACCTCAACTTCATCCTGACAACAGACATAAAAAAGCGGCTTCCTTGGAAGCCGCTTTTTGTTGGATGACCGCCGGTCGAATCAATGGCGGAAGTGGCGCACGCCACTGAACACCATGGCTACGCCGCG
Organism: Acidovorax sp. Q11; assembly: GCF_054950075.1. Classification (NCBI taxonomy): domain Bacteria; kingdom Pseudomonadati; phylum Pseudomonadota; class Betaproteobacteria; order Burkholderiales; family Comamonadaceae; genus Acidovorax; species Acidovorax sp. Q11. The sequence continues at coordinate 38,389 of NZ_JBUDZG010000014.1, forward strand.
CTCGTTGGCGGCGTCAATCACCTCGTTGTCGCGCATCGAACCACCGGGCTGAATCACGCAGGTGGCGCCCGCATCCACCACCACATCGAGGCCGTCGCGGAAGGGGAAGAACGCATCGCTCGCCACCACCGTTCCTTGCAAGGTCAGGCCCGCGTGGCCGGCCTTGATGCTGGCGATGCGGGCCGAGTCCAGGCGGCTCATCTGGCCCGCACCCACGCCCATGGTCATGCCGCCCTTGCAGAAAACGATGGCGTTGCTCTTGACGTACTTGGCGACCTTCCAGGCGAACAGCAGGTCTTCCATTTCTTCCAGCGTGGGCTGCTTCTGGGTCACGACCTTGAGGTCGATGAGCGACAGCTCGTGGTTGTCAGCGGTCTGCAGCAGCAGGCCCGAGCCAATGCGCTTGGCATCCATGGCGTTGCGGCCGCGTTCCCAATCGGTCTTGCCACCGTGTGCAGGCAGTGCAATCTTGAGCAGGCGCACATTGGCTTTGGCCTTGAAGATCTCCAGCGCCTCGGCGGTGAAGTCAGGGGCCATCAGCACTTCGACAAACTGCTTGCTGACCTGGGCTGCAGCCTGGCCGTCCACCACGCGGTTGAAGGCGATGATGCCGCCGAAGGCGCTGGTGGGGTCGGTCTGGAAGGCCTTGCTGTAGGCGCTCAGCGCATCCAGGCCCACGGCCACGCCGCAGGGGTTGGCGTGCTTGACGATCACACAGGCGGCGGCGTCAAAGCTCTTCACACATTCCCAGGCGGCATCGGCGTCGGCGATGTTGTTGTAGCTCAGCTCCTTGCCCTGCAGCTGCACGCCGGTGACCAGCGAACCGGGCGCGGGGTGCAGGTCACGGTACAGCGCGGCCTGCTGGTGGCTGTTTTCACCGTAGCGCAGATCCTGCACCTTGGTGAAGATGCCGTTGCTCTGGCCCGGGAACTGAGCGCGCGTGGGCACATAGGTTTCCGACAGTTTGTCTTCTTCGAACGTGACGGAGGAGAGGTAGTCGCTGATCGCGCCGTCGTACTGGGCGATGCGGTTGAATGCGGCCACCGACAGCGCAAAACGCAATTTGTCAGACAGCTTGCCGCCCGCTTTCAGCTCGGCCAGCACGGCGTCGTACTGGTCGGCCGAGGTGATCACGCCCACGTCCTTCCAGTTCTTGGCGGCGCTGCGCACCATGGCGGGGCCGCCGATGTCGATGTTCTCGATGGCGTCGGCCAGCGTGCAGCCGGCCTTGGCCACGGTGGCTTCAAAGGGGTAGAGGTTGACCACCAGCAGGTCGATGGTGTCGATGCCGTGTTCCTTCAACGCTGCCATGTGTTCGGGCAGCTCGCGGCGCGCCAGCAGGCCGCCGTGCACCTTGGGGTGCAGCGTCTTCACGCGGCCATCCAGCATCTCGGGGAACTGGGTGACTTCGGCCACCTCGGTCACGGGCAGGCCCTTGTCGGCCAGCAGCTTGGCGGTGCCGCCCGTGGACAAGAGCTTGATGCCCAGCGCGTGCAGCGCTTGTGCGAATTCGACGATGCCGGTCTTGTCGGAGACGGAGATGAGTGCGTTCATGGCAGTGGTGGTGGGGAGGTTTTGAATAAAAAAGGGCCCTTGCGCCTGTCCATCAAGGGCCAATAGCTACAAATTAGATAGCAAACAGCACGACGGCATCAGAGCAGCTTGTGCTCGATCAGCTTCTTGCGCAGGGTGTTGCGGTTCAGACCCAGCCATTCGGCCGCGCGCGACTGGTTGTTGTCCGCATGGGTCATCACCACTTCCAGCAGCGGTTTTTCGACCACACGCACCAGCATGTCGTACATGCCATCGGGCGTCTCGCCGCCCAGGTCGCGAAAGTAGCCCTGCAGGCTCTCGCGCACGCATTCTTCTATGTGTTTCTTGCTCATGCAGCCAATCCCTCTTGTTCTTCTGGTTCTGCGTCCACGCCATTGGCGGCGGGCAGCCGGTCCATCTGTTGCCCGAGGGCATCCAGGTGGTCGGCCACGGCCTGCCACTGCGTGGTGCAGTCTTCGATCGTGTTGATGTGTTGCCTGAAGGCCTCGCCGCCCGGCAGCGCGCGCAGGTACCACGCGATGTGCTTGCGCGCACTGCGCACGCCGGTCAGTTCGCCGTACAGGCTGTAGTGGTCTTGCAGGTGGCCAAGCAGCAGGCGGCGCACCTCGGCCACCAGCGGTGGCGCCAGGTGCTCGCCCGTGGCCAGAAAGTGGCCGATCTCGCGGAAGATCCACGGGCGGCCCTGGGCGGCGCGGCCAATCATGATTGCGTCAGCGCCGGTGGCTGCCAGCACATCGCGCGCCTTCTCGGGCGAAGTGATGTCGCCGTTGGCCACCACGGGCACCTTCACTGCCGCCTTGACGGCAGCAATGGTGTCGTACTCCGCATGCCCCTTGTAGCCCTGCTCGCGCGTGCGGCCGTGCACGGTGAGCATCTGGATGCCCACGGCCTCGAACTGCCGCGCGAGTTGCACCGCGTTCTTGTGTTCCTGGCACCAGCCAGTGCGCATCTTCAGCGTGACAGGCACGTTGAAAGGCGCGCAGGCCTCGACCACCGCAGCGGCGATCTCCACCGCCAGCACCTCGTTCTGCATCAGGGCGGAGCCCGCCCATTTGTTGCAGACCTTCTTGGCCGGGCAGCCCATGTTGATGTCGATGATCTGCGCGCCGCGTTCCACGTTGTAGACCGCAGCCTCGGCCATCATCGGTGCATCGGTGCCGGCGATCTGCACGGCAATGGGCCCCGGCTCCCCTTCATGGTTGGCCCGGCGCGAGGTCTTGAGGCTGTTCCACAGGTCCTTGCGCGAGGTCACCATCTCGCTCACCGCATAGCCCGCACCCAGCGCCTTGCACAGCTGGCGAAACGGCCGGTCTGTGACGCCCGCCATCGGGGCGACGAACAACCGGTTCGCCAAAGGAATGTGGCCGATGTGCATGGGAGGGGTGCGGGAGGGGGCGACAGCGAATGCTGAAAAAGGAGGCGGGATTGTACCTGCTCAAAATTTCAGCAAATGAAATGTTCCGGCAACGCTGGCTATCCCCACGTGATGCCCCATTGGCAACGCACAAAACGCCTCAACGGGCTGCGAGATCGGGGCCGCCAACCGAATCGGGAATCTCCTCGCCATGCCGCTGTGCAAAATGCCACCAGGCATCCGGCAGGTTGTCGAACTGGTGGCGCGCCATGAGGGCGTGCAGCCACTGGCGGTTGTGCACCACGTCCGGCGAATGGCCCGGTGCCGTGGCCGATGCCCCGGCTTGAACGCGGCCAGATGGTGTCCCCATGTCCACCACCTGGCCATCGGCCAGCGGCCCGCGCACCACCTGGCGGGCCTTCATGCCGTCCACCACCATCACCTGTACCACCCAGCCGCCGCCAGGTGCCAGGCAGGTAGCCTGCAGGGCCAGGCCCTGGGCCTGCAGTTCATGGACAATGCGCCCGAGCCCGGCACGTGTGGCGGGGTCGTCCCGACACAGCCGCCTCTCGTGCCCGGCGCCGACCGCCACAGCGGGGCTGCCCGACTCGGTGGTCCCGGCACTGGACACCACTGCCTGCGGATGGTGCGCACAGGCCACCAGCATCAGGGCCACGATACCCCCTGCGCAGCCCGCCACGCGAGGCTTGAGCACGCGCTGGCCGGAGCGCTGGCGGGTGCGGGTCGTGGGAGATGCAGCAGTGGCGGGCATAGGGTGCTCCTGTCGCGGGGTTCGGGGGTGGTAAGCCTGCACTTTACAAAACCCAAACACCCACAGCCATGCCTGGATAGCGCAGACCGCTGTAGGACAGTGCCCCGGTGCCCTGCATCCCCATCGGCCGGGAGCCGCGCCCTACACTCCCCCCATGGAAATCTGGATGCACCAGCTGCTGGAATGGCTGGCCCTGCCGCAATTTGGCCTGAGCACAGTCTTTGTGGTGTCGTTCGTGTCGGCAACGCTGCTGCCCATGGGCTCGGAGCCCGCCGTGTTTGGCCTCGTCAAGCTCAACCCCGCGCTGTTCTGGCCTGCCATTGTGGTGGCCACGGTGGGCAACACCGTGGGCGGCGGCGTGAGCTGGTGGATGGGCCTGGGCGCGCACCGGGCCGTGGACAGGGCACGCGGCAATGCCACGGAGCTGCGGGCGCTGAACTGGCTCAAGCGCTTTGGCCCCCGCGCCTGCCTGCTGAGCTGGCTGCCGGTGGTGGGCGACCCGCTGTGCGCCGTGGCGGGCTGGCTCAAGCTGCCCTTCTGGCCCTGCCTGGCCTACATGGCGGTGGGCAAATTCCTGCGCTATCTGGTCATGACGACTGCGCTGCTGTACTTGATGCCAGGGCACGTGGGGGCATAGCAATGCCGGGGCACCTTCCCCCGGCCGGGCTACAAAAAAGCGTGGCCGCTGTGTTCAGAGAGCAGGGAATCCCCCTTGGCGATGGGCTCCTCCACCACCACTTGGTTGCGGCCACCCTCCTTGGCCATGTACATCGCCGTGTCTGCGCGCGAGAAGAACTCCAGCACCGACTCGCCCAGCACGTACTGCGTCACACCAATCGACACCGTCACGCGGCCCTTGAGCAGGCCGCTCCAGGCATGCGTTTCCACCTGGGCGCGGATCCTCTCGCAGGTGTTGAGTGCTGGCAACAGCGAGGTGGCAGGGAAGATCAGCAAGAACTCCTCGCCGCCGTAGCGCCCGAACAGGTCGCCCCCCCGCACGCCCTGCTGCGCAATGCGCGCAAAAGTGCGCAGCACCTCGTCCCCGCCCAGGTGGCCCAGCTCGTCGTTGATGCGCTTGAAGTGGTCGATGTCGAGCACGGCCAGGCACAGCGGGATGCCACTTTCGTCGGCCAGCTGTTTCTGCTCTTCCAGAGCCGCCAGGATGTAGCGGCGGTTGAAGCAGCCCAGCAGCGTGTCGCGCTGTGCGTCCTCCTGGATGTTCTTGATCTTGCGGCTGGCCCGGTACAGGCTGCGGTACAGGTGCTGCACCCGGCCCATGAGCACAATGAATGCAGGCACCGACACCGCCAGCGCCAGCAGGTGCAGCAGCTCCAGGCGCAGCAGCGCGGCATTGTGCTGGTGGCTGTGGTGCAGCCCGATCACCGCTGCATAGGCCACCAGCACCATGGCCGTCAGCGCCAGCAGCGTGCGGCGGGGCACCGTAAAAATGCCATACGCCACCGCCACAAACATGAAGGGCGCGAAGAGGATCTGCGTGACGGGGGCCAGATAGAACACCACCAGCATGCCGCCGATCGCGGTGGACACAATGGCCAGCTGCAGGTGCCGCAGCCGGATCTTCTGCTGCACGTCGGCACGGAGCACAAGCCAGAAAGCCACAAAACCCACCACCACCATCGCCGCCAGCACCGCCAGAGCTTCGCCCGCCACCATGTCCAGGGCATAGAAGCCCAGCAAGGCCAAGGCGTAGAGGCTGATCAGACCACCAACAGCCCACCACTTCTTGCGCTCATGCCAGTCCCCCCGGGGCCCCAGGCCATCCAGGGCCCGGCGCCCGGGCCGCACGGCAGTGGAGGCCGCAGACGCCGAGTCATCGAACTCCAGCACGGCGTCCGTGAGTGGGAAAGCGTCCGTCGCCGAGAACAGGTTTTTGCGTGCAAAGAACATGCGGGGGCAGGCACAGGCCTGGGTTTGTTCGGAAAACAGGGGGCCGAATGGCGAAGGGCCCAGGCGCGGATGCGCAGCACTGCGCAGACAATCCCTCGGAACCGCGCGCGATCTTACGTGGAACTGACACAAACAATCTGCGCGTTTTCCAGTAGCGCCGCCGCCCGCCCTGCTCCGTTCAGGCAGTCACCACCCGCTGGCGCATCCACCAGCCTTCCAGGCTGTAGACCACCAGTGCCCCCCAGATCAGCACAAAACCCACCAACCGCGCGGGCTCGAAGGCTTCGTGAAAAATCCAGACACCCAAGGCGAACTGCAGGCTGGGCGAGATGTACTGCAGGATGCCCAGCGTAGACATCGGGATCAGGCGCGCGCCCGCTGCGAACAACAGCAGGGGCACGGCCGTCATGGGGCCCGCCAGCACCAGCCAGCCGACGGTGGCGGCATCACCTTGCACGAGGGCCCCCTGCCCTTGCCAAGCCCACCACCCCAGCACGGCGGCAGCCACCGGCGCAAGCATCAGTGTTTCCAGCGCGAGCCCTTCGAGCGCGCCCAGCACCGCCACCTTGCGCAACAGGCCATAGAACCCAAAGCTCAGCGCCAGCACCAGTGCGATCCAGGGCAGGCGCCCGGCTTGCAGCGTGAGCCAGAGCACACCCGCAGCCGCCACGGCCACGGCGAGCCACTGACCCGGGCGGGGGCGCTCATGCAAAAACACAAAACCCAGCGCCACATTCACCAGCGGCAGGATGAAGTAGCCCAGACTGGCATCCACCACATGCTGGTTCTGCACGGCCCACACATAGGTCAACCAGTTGCCGGACAACAGCACGGCCGACAACGCAAAGGCCCCCAGCACGCGGGGCTGACGCACCACGGCAGCCATCCAGGCCCAATGCCTGCGCACAGCCAGGAGCCCCAACACCACCACCAGCGACCACAGCGTGCGGTGCATCACGACCTCCAGCGAGGGCACATCCGCCACCTGCCGGAAGTACAGGGGGAACAGGCCCCAGGCGATGTAGGCAAGCGCGGCGTAGAGAATTCCGGTGTTCATGGGCAAACCCGCTGGGAAGTGGAAAGAGAGACGCAGAGAGGGACAAAAAAAATCCCTGCCAGCCAAGCAGCCGGACAGGGACGGGGCCATGGACCCATTCGCAGGTCCGCAGGCAGGTCAGGGGTGGGTCAGACGTTGAACAGGAAGTTCAACACATCGCCGTCCTTGACCACATATTCCTTGCCTTCGGCGCGCATCTTGCCCGCATCCTTGGCGCCTTGCTCGCCCTTGTAGTGGATGTAGTCGTCGAAGGCGATGGTCTGGGCGCGGATGAAGCCGCGCTCGAAGTCGCCGTGGATCACACCGGCCGCCTGGGGCGCCGTGTCACCCACGTGGATGGTCCAGGCACGCACTTCCTTCACACCGGCCGTGAAGTAGGTCTGCAGGCCCAGCAGCTTGAAGCCAGCGCGGATCAGGCGGTTCAGGCCGGGCTCTTCCAGACCCAGCTCCTGCAGGAACATGTCGCGGTCTTCATCTTCCATCTCGGCCATTTCGGCTTCGATCTTGGCGCAGATGGCCACCACCGGCGCGCCCTGGGCATCGGCATAGGCCTTGAGCTTGTCCAGCAGCGGGTTGTTCTCGAAACCGTCCTCGGCCACGTTGCCCACGAACATGGCGGGCTTGGCCGTGATCAGGCAGAACTGCTTGAGCAGGGGCGCATCTTCCTTGCTCACGGCAATGGTGCGCGCGGGCTTGCCCTGGTCCAGCGCGGCCTGGATGGGGGTGAGCAGCGAAACGATCTTGGCGGCTTCCTTGTCGTTGCCGGACTTGGCCGCCTTGCTGTAGCGGTTGAGCGCCTTTTCGACCGTGGCCAGGTCGGCCAGACACAGCTCGGTCTGGATGACTTCGATGTCCGCAATCGGATCTACGCGGCCCGCCACGTGAATCACGTTGGGGTCTTCAAAGCAACGCACCACGTTCACGATGGCATCGGTTTCACGGATGTGCGCCAGGAACTGGTTGCCCAAGCCTTCGCCCTTGGAAGCACCCGCCACCAGGCCGGCAATGTCCACAAACTCGACGATGGCGGGCACGATGCGCTCGGGGGAAATGATCTGGGCCAGCTGCTGCAGGCGCGGGTCGGGCACTTCCACCACGCCGGTGTTGGGCTCGATGGTGCAGAAGGGATAGTTTTCGGCGGCGATGCCGGCCTTGGTCAGCGCGTTGAAGAGGGTGGACTTGCCGACGTTGGGCAGGCCCACGATGCCGCATTGGAGGCTCATGGCAGGGCTTTCTGGAATTCGGAGACAAACCACCGATTTTACGGGGCCGCCAGCGGCTCCTCCGTCCGCCCCGGGTTACTGCGTCACTCGAACCGCAAATCGGCCGCCACGCGCTGACCCACACGCAGCATCTGGCCCGCACCCTGGCGCACGATGGCGTTCATGCCAAAGGTGATGGCGCCATCCACACGCTTGTCCTGGCGGTAGGTGCGCAGGGTGTCGCCCACCTCCGGGCTGGATGCCGCCGTGGCCGGGTCGATATCGGGAATGGGGCAGCGCGCGCAAGGCTTGACCGGCTGCAGGTGGACTTCGCCGCCCGCCCCACCGTCCACCCGCACCAGGCCCACCCGGTCTTCATCGTGGGCATCGACCCCAGCCAGCACCACGTTGGGCCGGAAGCGTTCGATCCCCACCGGGGCATGGCCTGCAGCAGCCAGCCGACCATTGAGTTCCTCCATCGAGGCCTCGCTGGCCACCAGGATCGGGAAACCGTCCGCAAACTGGTTGGGCACCTCTACCCCGTCCGTCCACTCCAGGCTGGACAAACGCCGGTGTTCGGGGTCAAACCGCACCAGCCGGCAGGGTTGTCCGAGGAAGTCCGTGAACCACTGGGCGGCCACGGCCCCCATGTCCCAGGCAGGCACTGTGTCGCGCCACACGGTCACAGTGGCCGGGGCCTCAACGGCGTCCACAGCCACATGCAGGGCCAGCATGCCGGGGGCACGCAGCACCATCTCGTCGCTCTTGAGTTGCGGCCGGATCAGTGCCATGCGCGGCAGGGCGCGCTGGGTCAGGAACATGCCATCTGCATCCACCACCATCCAGGCACGGTCCAGGTCCAGCCCGGTGTCCGTGAGCAGTGCTTCCTGCACCTCGATGCCCGCACAGGACTTGATGGGGTACACAAACAGCCGCGCAATGGTGCCGGACAGATCGGAATCGGGGTTGAATCTCACGGCCGGGGATTCCTCTTGAGAAATGGCAACAGGACAGAAACCGCAATTCTGCCTTGTGGCATTGGGGTGCAGGTGCCCTCCTACAATGGCCGCCATGGCCCAAACCTTTGATATCTGTATACGCGGCGCCGGCATTGTGGGCAGGACCTTGGCATTGCTGTTGGCTCGCGAGCGGCTGAAAGTAGCCCTGGTGCCAGCCCCCGCCCCCGCCAGCGCTGGGGCGACCGATGTCCGGGCCTATGCCCTGAACACCGCATCGCGCCAGTTGCTTGAATCCCTGCGCAGCTGGCCGGATGCCGAGCACGCGACGGCCGTGCGGCAAATGCAGGTGCAAGGAGACCAGGGCGGCGCCGTGGTGTTTGACGCCGCGCCGCAAGGCGTGGAAGCCCTGGCCTGGATCGTGGACGTGCCCGCCCTTGAAGCCCGCCTTGCCGAGGCCGTACGTTTTCAACCCCAGGTCGAAGTGGTGGAGGCCCCGGTGGCTGCGCCACTGACCGTGATCTGCGAAGGCCGCGCCAGCAGCACGCGGGCCGAGTTCGGCGCCCGTTTCGAGGTCACGCCCTACGCCCAGCATGCCATCGCCACCCGCGTGCGCTGCGAGCACCCCCATGGCCAGGTGGCGCGCCAGTGGTTCCTGCCCAATGGCATCCTGGCTTTTTTGCCTCTGGACGGCGCAGAAGGGAACTCTGTGGCTGTTGTGTGGTCGGTCTCACAGGAGCAGGTAGCGTCCTTGATGGCCCTGCCCTCAGAAGATTTCACCCAGGCGCTTCAAAACGCCAGCCAGCAGGCGCTGGGCCAGCTGACCCTGTGCGCAGACCGTGCCAGCTGGCCTTTGCAATTGGCCAGGGCAGACCGCTGGTGTGGCGGCACAACCGCCGCTGGGACCAGCCCCCGCAGCTGGGGCAGTTGGGTATTGGCTGGCGATGCAGCCCACAACGTGCATCCTCTGGCAGGGCAAGGGCTCAACCTGGGGCTGGCCGATGTGCAGGCCCTGGCCGAGGTGCTGCGCACGCGCGACTACTGGCGCAGCGTGGCCGACTTGCGGCTGCTGCGGCGCTACGAACGCGAGCGCAAGGCGGCCCTGGTCGCCATGGGTTTGGCCACGGACGGACTGCAGCAGTTGTTTGCACGCCAGGAAGCCCCATGGCAGGCGCTGCGCAACTGGGGGATGAAGGGCTTTGAACGCAGTGGCCCCCTGAAGGATTTTGTGACCCGCCGGGCAATGGGAATGCGCTAAAGACACGATGGGACGCCCGTGCGTCCTGCAAGTTATTGAGATTGAACGAGAACACCATGAAACTGACCACCCTCCTGCTGGCCGCCGCCGCCATGACCCTGAGCCTGACCGCGACCGCGCAGGAGGCCACCATCCGCAAGGCGCTGGCCGAGCGCATTCCCCAGATGGACAAGATCGACGAGGTCCGGCCCACGCCCATGGCGGGGTTGTTTGAAGTGCGCATAGGCACGGACCTGTTCTACACCGACGCCAAGGGCAACTACGTGATCCAGGGCGAGCTGATCGACACCAAGGCGCGCCGCAACCTCACGGAAGACCGCATCGCCAAGCTCACTGCGGTCGATTTTTCGGCCTTGCCACTCAAGGACGCGTTCACCATCGTGCGCGGTGATGGCAAGCGCAAGGTGGCGGTGTTCGAAGACCCCAACTGCGGCTACTGCAAACGCTTTGAGCGTGACATGCAGAAGGTGGACAACGTCACGGTGTACCTGTTCCTTTACCCCATCCTGAGCCCCGACTCTGCCGAAAAATCGCGCAACATCTGGTGCTCGAAAGACCAGGCGGGTGCATGGCAGGACATGATGGTGCGCGACAAACCCGTCGCTTCGGCCAGTTGCGACACCAGCGCCCTGCAGCGCAATCTGATGTTCGGCAAGAAACACAAGATCACCGGTACGCCGACGCTGATCTTTGCCAATGGCTCCCGCGTGCCTGGCGCTATTGGCTCGCAAGAAGTGGAGAAACGCCTGGCAGAAGCCAGCAGCGAGACCTCTGGCACGACCAACTGATTTCGAGCACCTCCGCCAAGCCGCCCATGCCCTCCCCACGCAGTACCCAGCACGCCGAGGTTCACTACCGCATCACTCCATCCGACCTGCATGCGCACCTGTTCAGCGTCTCGCTGACCATCGCCCGCCCTGCGGCGCTGCAGGAGGTGTCCCTGCCCGTCTGGATCCCAGGCAGCTACTTGGTGCGCGAGTTTGCGAAAAACCTGCAGGAGTTGACCGCACGGCAGGGCAAACGGGCACTGCCCCTCACCCAGCTCGACAAGCACCGCTGGCAAGTGGCCTGCACGCCGGGCAAGCCGCTGGATCTGACCTACACCATCTGCGCCTACGACAACTCGGTGCGCACGGCCTGGCTGGACGCCTCGCGTGGTTTTTTCAACGGCACCAGCCTGTGCCTGCGGGTGCATGGCCAGGAAAAGCAACGCCACACGCTGGACATGGCCCGCACCGCCGCCACCACGCAGTGGTCCGTGGCCTCAGGGCTGCAGGCGCTAGCCACCGACAAGCAGGGCTTTGGCCTGTATGGTGCGGCCGACTACGACGAGCTGGTGGACTGTCCCGTGGAACTGGGCCCATTCTGGGTGGGCCGCTTCAAGGCCGGCGGCGTTGTCCATCAGTTTGTGGTGGCCGGTGCGGCCCCTTCCTTTGACGGCAAGCGGCTGCTGGCCGACACCCAGAAGATCTGCGAGACCGCCATCCGTTTCTGGCATGGCACCGAGGGCAAGGCGCCGTTCAAAAGTTACGTGTTCATGCTCAATGCCGTGGCGGACGGCTATGGCGGGCTGGAGCACCGCAACTCGACAGCCCTGATTTGCGGCCGCCGCGACCTGCCCCGCCAGGGCGAGCCCCGGGCCAGCGAGGGCTACACCACGCTGCTCGGGCTGATCAGCCACGAATACTTCCACACCTGGAACGTCAAGCGCCTGCGCCCTGCCGAGTTCGCCACGTACGACTACAGCCGCGAGAACTACACCGAGCTGCTGTGGTTCTTCGAAGGTTTCACCAGCTACTACGACGACCTGCTGCTGCGCCGCGCCGGGCTGATCGATGACGCCACCTACCTCAAGCTGATCAACAAAACCATCAACCAGGTGCTGCAAACCCCGGGCAGGGCCGTGCAAACCGTGGCCCAGGCCAGTTTCGATGCCTGGGTCAAGTACTACCGCCAGGATGAAAACACACCCAATGCCACGGTGAGCTACTACACCAAAGGCTCGCTGGTGGCCCTGTGCCTGGATCTGGCCCTGCGCCGCGAAGGCAAGACCACGCTCGACGCCGTGATGCGGGCCCTGTGGGCCCGCACGGCAGGCGGCCCGATGACCGAGGCCGATCTGCGTGCGGTGCTGGAACAACTGGCGGGCCGCTCCTTCGATTCGGAGCTGGTGCAATGGGTGCACAGCGCCTCTGAGCTGCCGCTGACAGATTTGCTGGCCGCTCACGGTGTGACCCTCAAGCCCGAAGCCCCCCAACTGGCCCAGCGCCTGGGCCTGCGCGTGGCAGAGAACCACAGCGTGCAGATCAAGACCGTGTTGCGCGGCGGCGCGGCCGAAAAGGCCGGCATGGCGGCAGGCGACGAGTGGCTGGGCCTGGAGGTGCAAGGACAGGGCTGGCGCATTGGCAAGCTCGATGACGTCGCTTTCTACGCGGGCACCGAGACAGCCTTGACCGCCATCGTGGCCCGTGACGGGCGCCTGTTGCGGCTGCCGCTGGCACTGCCCTCCACCGCTGGCGGCAAGGCTGGTGCGGCCACCACCACCAAGACGCGCGGCAAAGCCGCCCCTGCGCAGCTGGCACAGCCTGCGGTGGACACGGTCAGCCTGACCCCCACCGACACGGCGGCGCTGGTGCGCTGGCTGGCCTGACGGCGTGGCCGAGTTGGGTATATTCCCTGCGCTGTCACAACAAACTACACACCCAGGAGATTTCATGGCCTACGAAACCATCGAGGTTCGCGTTGAAGCGGACAAGGTCGGCATCATCACGCTCAACCGCCCCAAGCAGCTCAACGCGCTGAATGACCAGCTGATGAACGAGCTGGGCGCAGCCCTCAAGGCGTTTGATGCAGACGAGAACATCGGTTGCATGATCGTCAAGGGCAGCGAAAAAGCCTTTGCAGCGGGTGCCGACATCGGCGCGATGGCCAAGTACAGCTTTGCCGACACCTACAAGGGCGACTACATCACCCGCAACTGGGAGACGATCCGCTCCATCCGCAAGCCCGTGATCGCTGCCGTGAGCGGCTTTGCGCTGGGCGGTGGCTGCGAACTGGCCATGATGTGCGACTTCATCATCGCCGCCGACAACGCCCGGTTCGGTCAGCCTGAAATCAAGCTGGGCGTGATCCCTGGCGCCGGCGGCACGCAGCGCCTGCCGCGCGCCGTGGGCAAGTCCAAGGCCATGGACATGGCCTTGACCGGCCGCATGATGGACGCAGCCGAAGCCGAACGCGCCGGCCTGGTCAGCCGCGTCGTGCCTTACGACAAGCTCATGGACGAGGCCCTGGGCGCCGCCATCATCGTGGCTGGCTTCTCCCAACTGGCCGTGATGGCCGCCAAGGAGTCGGTGAACCGGGCGTTCGAAGGCACGCTGTCGGACGGTGTGATGTTCGAGCGCCGCCTCTTTCACGCACTGTTCGCCACCCAGGACCAGAAGGAAGGCATGGATGCTTTCATGAACAAACGCCCAGCCAACTTCACACACCAATAATTTTTGTTCTATAATCTTGGTCTTGCGGTCGTATAGCTCAGTTGGTTAGAGCGCAGCATTCATAATGCTGATGTCGGTGGTTCAAGTCCACCTACGACCACCATATAGAAACCCACAGTGCGGCAACTCACTGTGGGTTTTTTCTTTGAGGTGTCGGATTTCGCAGCCCGAAAGACTGCCTGTGAGACCTGCCCACACCGCCTCCCCCTAGAATCGTGACTTCAGCCCCTGGATGTAAACCATGAACCGCTGCAACACTCCTGCCTCCGCCCCCATCTCACGCCACCGGCACGCCTGGCTCGCCGCCCTGGCCTGCGGCGCCCTGGTGTCTGTCGCCATGCCTGTGGTCGCCCAGGTGGAGCCCGGACTGGGCATGAACCGCCCTTTCCCGGAAGCCGCTCTGCGCGGCACGCTGACCCTTTCGACCACCGCCGAAGCCGTGCTCAATGGCAAATCCATCCGCATGGCCCCCGGGATGCGGCTGTTCAGCCCCCAGAACACCCTGGTCATGGCGCACACCGTGTTGGGCCAGACCTTCAAGGTCAACTACGTGCTGGAAGCCAGCACCGGCATGCTGCACGCGGCCTGGATCCTGACTGAGCGCGAGGCGGCGCAGCCCCGCAAGGGCAGCGATACCGCGACCACCAGCAACATCACGACCGGCTCTGGCGCCGTTCTGAAGTAATCCCTGCGGGTGCGGCCCTGGCGGCCACGCCCTTGCCCCCTATCGCCCCTCACCGCGCCCTGCTGGCGGCGGTGACCATTTGCTATTTGTGACATTGCCATGGCCAAAAAAGTCTTTATCAAAACCTTCGGCTGCCAGATGAACGAGTACGACTCGGACAAGATGGCCGATGTGCTCAACGCCGCCCAGGGCTACGAACCGACGCAAAACGTGGATGAGGCCGACCTCATCCTCTTCAACACCTGCTCGGTGCGCGAGAAGGCGCAAGAAAAGGTCTTCAGCGATCTGGGCCGCATCAAGCACCTGAAGGCACGCGGCGTGAAGATTGGCGTGGGCGGCTGCGTGGCCAGCCAGGAGGGTGCCGAGATCATCAAGCGCGCCCCCTATGTGGACGTGGTGTTTGGCCCACAAACCTTGCATCGCCTGCCCGAGATGCTGAACCAGCGCGAGCGCCTGGACAAGCCGCAGGTGGACATCAGCTTCCCTGAGATCGAGAAGTTCGACCACCTGCCGCCCGCGCGCGTCGAGGGTGCCAGCGCCTTCGTGTCGATCATGGAAGGCTGCAGCAAATACTGCAGCTACTGCGTGGTGCCCTACACGCGGGGCGAAGAAGTGAGCCGCCCGTTTGACGACGTGCTGGTGGAAGTGGCTGGCCTGGCCGATCAGGGCGTAAAAGAAATCACCCTGCTGGGCCAGAACGTGAACGCCTACCTGGGCAAGATGGGGGGCACGGCCGAGATTGCCGACTTTGCGCTGCTGCTCGAATACGTGTCGGACATTCCCGGCATTGAGCGCATTCGCTACACCACCAGCCACCCCAACGAGTTCACGCCGCGCCTGGTCGAGGCGTACGCCAAGCTGCCCAAGCTGGCCAGCCACCTGCATCTGCCCGTGCAGCACGGCAGCGACCGCATTTTGATGGCCATGAAGCGCGGCTACACCGCCATGGAATACAAAAGCACGGTGCGCAAACTGCGCGCCATTCGCCCCGATCTGGCCATGAGCAGCGACTTCATCGTCGGCTTCCCCGGTGAAACGGAAGACGACTTCAACAAGATGATGAAGCTGATCGACGACATCCACTTCGACAACAGCTTCAGCTTCATCTTCAGCCCCCGCCCCGGCACACCCGCAGCAGGCCTGCACGACGACACGCCGCACGATGTAAAGCTGCGCCGCCTGCAGCACCTGCAGGGCGTCATCAACGCCAACATCAAATCCATCAGCGAAAGCCGCGTGGGCACGGTGCAGCGCATTCTGGTGGAAGGCGCCTCCAAGCGCGATGCCACCGAGCTGATGGGCCGCACCGAGTGCAACCGCGTGGTCAATTTTGTGGGCCAGCCCCGTCTGGTGAGCCACATGGTGGATGTGACCATCACCGAAGCAAAGGCCTACACCCTGCGCGGTGAAGTGCTGCTGCGCGAGGGCGCTGCTCTCACCGCCTGACCCCCCACCCCAGCGCATGGCCCCACACCCCACGAGCCCCCTGCAGGCTCGCCCACACGGCCCCTCGTTTCAGCAACTGCTGCTGCTCGCCTTCTTGCTGATTGCCGCTGTGCTGGGCGCCAGTGCCCTGCGGGCGGTGTTCACCCTCGAAGCCTTGATGGGCCAAAGCCAGGCCAGCGCCGCCCAGGCGGCCGCGCTGAACGTGGCGGCGCAGGCGCTGAACCAGCGCGGCCAGGCCATGGAGCGGTCGGCCCGGCAGTCGCTGGTGCTGAACGATCCCCTGCTGCGCCAAAGCTTTGACGACATGGCCGCCGATGCCCAGGGCATCGTGCGCCAGCTGAGCGACGCGGGCCTGCCGCCCCCCCAGGCACAGCAGTGGCAGGCCCATATGCAAACCGTGCACGACTTGCTGCGCGCACCGCCCTGGCAATCGCTGGAAAACGAACGCAGCGTGGCCGAAGAGTTCGTGGCACTCGACACCCTGCACGCAGCCATCACACAGTCGGTGCAAGAACTCAATGCCCGCCAAGCCAGCGAACTGCAAGCGCGGGTGGACGCCAGCCGCCGCACCGTGATGCACCAGCTGGTGGGCGCGATTGTGCTGGCGCTGGTGCTGGCGCTGTGGCTGGGCATCTGGCTGGCGCGCCCCTTCACTCGGCTGGAGCGCGCTATTCGCCGCCTCGGCGAGAACCAATTGGAGCAACCCGTGGCCATCACCGGCCCTGCCGACGTGCGCCGCGTGGGCCAGCAACTGGAGTGGCTGCGCCTGCGACTGCTGGAGCTGGACGCCGACAAGGCGCGCTTTTTGCGCCATGTCTCGCACGAACTCAAAACCCCGCTGGCTGCGCTACGCGAAGGCGTAGCCCTGTTGCAAGACGGCGTGACCGGCGAACTGACCGAAGGCCAGAAAGAAGTGACGCAGATCCTGCACCAGAACACCCTGGTGCTGCAAGGCGAGATCGAGGCCCTGCTGCGCTTCAACGCCGCCGCGTTTGAGGCCCGCCAGTTGCAGCGGCGCGAGACCGATCTGACGGCACTGCTGGAAGACCTGGTGGAGGCCCAGCGCCTGCAGTGGCAGGCCCGCAGCCTGCGGGTGGAGGTGAGCGGCGAACGCACCGTGCTGCTGCTGGATGCGGACAAAATCACCTCGGCGATGGGCAACCTGCTGTCCAACGCCATCCGTTTCTCGCCCGAACATGGCACCGTGCGTCTGGCCGTCTCGCGCGCCCCCGGGCAGGTGCAGGTGGATGTGACCGACGACGGCCCCGGCGTGGCCCCCGCCGACCGTGCCCATGTGTTTGAACCTTTTTACCGGGGCGAGCGCCAGCCCGAAAACGCCGTGCGCGGCACCGGCATCGGGCTGTCCATCGTGCAGGAATACATCCATGCACATGGCGGCCGGGTGCAGGTGCTGCAGATGCCAGGCGACGCTCCCCGCTCTTTTTTCCGGATTGAATTGCCCGATGTTTCCTGAACCACATGCCCAACCGACCCACCGCCCCGCGCACCGGAGGATGCCCTGGGGCCTGCGTGCCGCCCTGTGCGTGTGTGCGGCCTGGCTGGCGGGCTGCGCCACAGCCCCCACCCCGCCGGATGTGGCCCCGGTGGCGACTGCTGCCCCTGCGATTGAGCCGCCTCCAGAGCCCGCCGCCGCCCCGCCCGGGCCACTGGCTGCCGAAAACGACGAACCCACCACGCCGCCCAAAGACCTGCTGCGTGACACCCTGGCCTATGCCGACCGCACCCTGGGCGCCAGCAGCACCGAGCTGGCACGTGAGACGGCCCGCTTGTCGGACCTGGACGAGAGCAAACCCTCGCGCGCGCTGCGCCTGGCGCTGGTGCTGGCCCAGACCCGCCAGCCCGCGGATACGGCGCGCGCTCTGGGCCTGGTGCAGCGCACCCTGAGCAACCCTGCCGCCCAAGACCTGCACCCGCTGGCCCGCCTGCTGGAGGCGCGCCTGACCCAGCAGCGCCGCCTGGAAGAGCAGCTGGAACGCCAGGTCCAGCAACTGCGCGACGCCCAGCGCCGCAACGACCAGCTGAGCGAACGCCTGGAGGCCGTGCGCGCTATCGAACGCAGCCTGACCACACGCCCCGCACCGGCAACCCCGGCCACGCCATCCCCTGGCGCAGCCGCCAGCGGCGGGGGCAGCAACGGCAACGCCAAACCCTGAGGCACCACGCCATGCCAGCATCCACACGCCCCTCCGAGCCGCGCAGCAGCGCGCACCGCATCCTGGTGGTGGACGACGATGCCGACATGCTGCGCCTGCTGTCGCTGCGCCTGAAGGCCGCCGGGCACGAGGTAGTGGCCGTGGGTTCGGCCGAGGCCGCGCTGGCACAGCTGGACGTGGCCCGGCCCCAGCTGGTGCTGAGCGATGTGCGCCTGCCCGGCAAGGATGGACTGGCGCTGTTTGACGAGGTGCACGCGCGCCACCCCTCGCTGCCCGTCATCCTGCTCACAGCACACGGCACCATCCCCGATGCGGTCGAGGCCACATCGCGTGGCGTCTTCACCTACCTGACCAAGCCCTACGACGGCAAAGAGCTGCTGGAGAAGGTCGCCGAAGCCCTGGCCCTGAGCGCCCCCGCCGTGCACCAGGCCCACGCCAACGAGGCCTGGCGGGCCGACATCGTGAGCCGCTCGGCCCGCATGACCGACCTGCTGGCCGAGACCTATCTGGTGGCCCAGTCGGACGCCAGCGTGCTGCTGCTGGGCGACAGCGGCGCGGGCAAAGAGCTGCTGGCCCAGGCCATCCACCGCGCCAGCCCCCGTGCGGGCAAGCCCTTTGTGGCGGTGAACTGCGGCGCCATCCCCGAGGCGCTGCTCGAATCCGAGCTGTTCGGCCACGTCAAAGGCGCGTTCACCGACGCCGTGAGCAACCACAAGGGGCTGTTCCAGGCGGCCGAGGGCGGCACGCTGCTGCTGGACGAGATTGGCGACATGCCGCCCGCCCTGCAGGTCAAGCTGCTGCGCGTGCTGCAAGAGCGCGCGGTGCGGCCCGTGGGCGCGAGCCAGTCCATCCAGATCAACGTGCGCATCATCTCGGCCACACACCGCAACCTGGAAGCAGCCATGGCCGCAGGCCAGTTCCGCGAAGATCTGTACTACCGCCTGAACGTGGTGACGCTGCAGCTGCCCACACTGGGTGAGCGGCGCGAAGACATTGCGCTGCTGGCCAACCACTTTCTGGACAAGCTGGCCCGCAAGTACGACAAGCGCCTGTCGGGCTTTGCGCCTGAAGCGCTCAAGGCGCTGACTGCCGCCGCCTGGCCCGGCAATGTGCGCCAGCTGTACAACGTGGTCGAGCAGGTGTGCGCCCTGTCCACCACGCCCCTGGTGCCGCTGACCCTGGTGCAGCGGGCCCTGCGCATTCCCTCGGCCCAGGTGCTGAGCTTTGCCGAGGCCCGCCAGCGCTTTGAGCGCGAGTATCTGGTGGACCTGCTGAAGATGACCGATGGCAACGTGGCCGATGCCGCGCGCCTGGCACAGCGCAACCGCACCGAGTTCTACCGGCTGCTGCAAAAACACGCGCTTACGCCCGGAAACTTCAAAGCCGACTCGCCCGATTCCGACGACGTCGCTGATGAGCGACACGATTAAGTCGTTGATTTTTCTAAGTTTTCTCCAGCGACACCAACCAACTGTCGCCAGATGGCGACAAAAAGACCAGTTTTCGTTGGCTATCGGAGCCCCGCACAACTGCTTACATGCAAATGACTGCGTAAGTCACTGATTTAAAACAGTTTTCTCAAGTTGGCACAGGGTTTGCCCTAGTGTCGGCATGCAAACTGTTTTTTCCTGCCGCCTACGTGCCACTGGCCGCTCCCTGCGGGCTGCGGTGGTGCTGGCCACCACCCTGCTGACCGGGGTAGCCCAGGCACAGACACCGGGCCCGGCCTTCGATTTCGACACCGTCACCCGCATCGCACGCGAACGGGCCGAGAAGCCCTACCAAGCCGCCAGCGACAAGCTGCCTGCAGACCTCGCGCAGCTCGACTACGACCAGGTGCGCGACATCCGCTGGCGCCCCGACCGCGCCCTGTGGCGCGCCGACAGGCTGCCGTTCGAGGCTATGTTCTTCCACCTGGGCCTGTACCAGAAAGAGCCCGTCCTGATCAACGAAGTCACGCCCCAGGGCGCTCGCCACATCAGCTACCGCCGCGCCGACTTCGACTACGGCAAAAACCAGGTGCGCCCCGAGGCCTGGGGCGACCTGGGTTTTGCGGGCTTTCGCCTGCACAACCACCTCAATGCCAACACCTACAAGGATGAACTGGTGGTCTTCCAGGGCGCCAGCTACTTCCGAGCCTTGGGCAAAGGCCAGCAATACGGCCTGTCGGCCCGGGGGCTGGCCATCGACACCGTAGGGGGCAACGGTGAGGAATTCCCACGCTTCACCGAGTTCTGGCTGGTGCGGCCCGACCCGCTGGCCACCCAGGTCACGGTGTATGCACTGCTGGACTCGCCCCGCGCCACCGGGGCCTACCGCTTCGACATCCAGCCCGGCACACAAACCAACACCACTGTGCGCAGCCGCATCTTTGTGCGGCCCAGCACGGGTACAGGCAGCGCCAAGCCCATCGCCACGCTGGGCGTTGCGCCGCTGACCAGCATGTTCTTCTTTGGCGAGAACCAGCCGCGCAAGGGTGACTTCCGGCCCGAGGTGCACGACTCCGACGGCCTGATGGTAGCCACGGGCGACGGCGAATGGCTGTGGCGCCCGCTGCAAAACCCGCAGCAGACGCTGGTCACCTCGTTCGCCACCCAAAACCCCAAGGGCTTCGGCCTGATGCAGCGCGACCGCCAGTGGGCCAGCTATGAGGACGTGGAGGCCCGCTACGAACGCCGCCCCAGCGCCTGGGTGCGCCCGCTGCACGACTGGGGCGCAGGCCGCGTGGAGCTGGTGCAGCTCAACACCCCCGATGAGACGCACGACAACATCGTGGCGTACTGGGTGCCCGCCCAGATGCCGCCACCCGGCCAGCCGCTGGAGTTTGCGTACGAATTGAGCTGGCAAGGCGATGCGCAGCAGCGCCCGCCCAGCGCCTGGGCCACGCAATCGCGGCGCGGCATGGGCTACTCCAAGCAGCCCGCCGAGGCACTGCGCCAGCAGGTGCAGTACGTGGTCGATTTCGACGGCCCGGCCCTCCAGGCCCTGCCCGCCGACGCCACGGTGAAGGCGGTGGTGACCAGCGATGCCAATAGCCAGGTGCTGGAAAACATCGTCTACCGCAACCCCGCCACCGGCCAGTGGCGCATGACCGTTCGCATCCAGCGCCAGCAGGCCGACCGGCCCATCGAGCTGCGCGCTTTTCTCCAACACGACAACCACGCTGTGAGTGAAACATGGACGCACATCATTCTTCCCGAGTAAGCCCCCCGGTGCCCGCCCATCCGCCCCGCAGCCCCCTGCGCGAGGAGCGGCACCCCAATGCCGTCACCGCGCCCCCGCTGCAGCGGGGATCCATGGTGCCCCTGCCCTGGCGGGGGTTCTGGAACAGCATCGGCACGGCACTGCTGCTGCGGCTGACCGGCCGGGGCCGCAGCAATGCGCCCCACGCATCGCAGGCCGACAGCCCCCCACAGGCCTGGGAACAGGCGGCGCAGCGCCGCCGCTGGACCTTTGCCCTGCTCACCGTGCTGGCCACGGCGCTGGCGAGTTTTCTGTTTGCGGGTGTGCAGCCCGACTACGAAAACGCCTGGCTGGGCTACGGCCAGATTGCGCTGTTTGCGCTGCTGTCGGCCTGGGTGGTCACCGGCTTTCTCACCGGGCTGATGGGCTTCTGGGTGATGTTGCGTGGCGACCCCCATGCGCTGTCGGTGCGCAGCGTGGCAGGACATGCACTGGCCCCTGAGGCGCGCACCGCGATCATCATGCCGATCTGCAACGAGGGTGTGGCCACGGTGTTTGCCGGGCTGCGGGCGACCTGCGAGTCAGTCGCCTCCACCGGCCACGGCGCCAGCTTCGACGTGTTCGTGCTGTCCGACAGCAACGACCCCGCCATTGCAGCCGCAGAGCGCGCGGCCTGGGAGGCACTGCGCAGCGCCCTGGCACAGCACAGCCCGCAACCCCAGGTGCAGGTGTACTACCGCCTGCGCACGCGCCGCACCCACCGCAAGGCGGGCAACGTGGCCGACTTTTGCCGCCGCTGGGGCAAGGACTACCGCTACATGGTGGTGCTGGACGCCGACAGCGTGATGAGCGGCTCCTGCATCGTCTCCATGGCCAAGCTGATGGAGGCCAACCCTTCTGCCGGCATCATCCAGACCGCCACGCAGGCGATTGGCCACGTCACGCTGCATGCCCGCGCGCAGCAGTTTGCATCGCGCGTCACAGGCCGCCTGTTCACGCTGGGCATGCAGTACTGGCAGCTGGGTGAGTCGCACTACTGGGGCCACAACGCCATCATCCGCGTGGCGCCCTTCATGCAGCACTGCGCCCTGGCGCCCATCTCCGGCAAAGGTGGCCTCGCAGGCGGCATCATGAGCCACGATTTTGTCGAGGCCGCGCTGATGCGCCGCGCTGGCTACCACGTGTGGCTGGTGTCCGACCTGGTCGGCAGCTACGAGCAGCAGCCGCCCGACCTGCTGGCCGAGCTGCAACGCGACCGCCGCTGGTGCCAGGGCAACTTGCAGAACGCGCGCCTGATGGCCGAGCCGGGCATCCACCCCGTGCACCGCTCCATGTTCATCACCGGGGCCATGGCGTATCTGTCAGCGCCGCTGTGGCTCGCCTTCCTCACGCTGGGCACGGCGCTGTGGCTGTCGGGCGCCAAGCTGGTGGCCGACTGGCACATCCTGCCCGCCGAATTGCTGGCGCTGTGGGCGTGGACGCTGTGCCTGCTGTTCCTGCCCCGCATTCTGGGTGTGGCCGCCGTGTTCATGCGGCGCGAGCAAAAGGAATATGGCGGCACCTTCAGCCTGCTCAAAAGCGCCGCGCTGGAGAGCGTGCTGGCCATCCTGCAGGCCCCCATCCGCATGCTGGCGCATTCGCTGTTTGTGCTGATCGCGCTCACCGGCCTGAAGCTGGAGTGGAAGTCGCCCCCGCGCGAAGCCCATGCCGTGCCCTGGCGCCACGCGGTGCGCCAGCTGGCCCCGATGAGCGGGGTGATCGGCCTGCTGGCCCTCGGCGTCGCCCTGATCGACAGCAGCGCACTGCTGTGGCTGATGCCCGTCGGCCTGCCGCTGGCGCTGGCGATTCCGCTGGCGGTCTGGACCAGCCAGATCGACCTGGGCCGGGCCCTGCGTGCGCAGCGCCTGCTGCTGATCCCCGAGGAGTCCTGGTCGCCCCCGGTGCTGCGCCGCGCCTGGCTGCACGCCAGCCGCCTGGCCCGGCCCGCGCCGCTGGCCGTTTTGTGACAATGTGAAAAATCAGGCACAAACCACAAGCCGGCGTCCACACCGGCTTTTTCGCATTTACTATATATTTGATAGCAATAAAGTGTTTACCATCGCGCGCAGAGGCCTTAAAAACCTTCAAACTTTGGGCCTCCATGCCCTGTAACCCGTGCCTGGCAAGTCGTTACGATGCGTGTCCTTTTCACCCGGCCCCTGCGCCCAGACCGTTCTGCCTGACGGTGGTCTGTGGCACCGCGCGGCCCCGCTATCGATGCCACCTCTTCTGTTGTTCCCTGCCGCCCGCTGGCGGCTGATCCAGGCCAGCGCACTGGCCCTGACCCTGACTCTGGTGGGCTGCGCCCAGCCCACCCCGGCGCCGCCCCACAAGCCCGTCCCGATCGCCACCCCGGCGCCCCCACCTCCGCCCCCCGAACCACCTGGGCGCATCATCTTTGCGGGCTTTGCGATGCACTCGCAGGCCAAGGCGTTCCGCAACGACGTGCTGCTGGCCGAGCAGCGGGTCAAGGAGATCGACCCCAACGCGCTGATGCTCAAGCTGGCCAACCCCGCGCGCGACCAACCCACCGACTGGCCACAGGTCACGGCAGAAAACTTTGCGCTGGTGATGTCCAAAACGGCCGAGGTGGCGCGCCCGCGCGACCGCGTGCTGCTGTTCATATCGACCCACAGCAACCCCGGCCTGCTCAACATCAGCGCGGGCGGCAAAAACCTGCAGCCCCTCACGCCCCAGGCCCTGAGCGATGCGCTGGCACCGCTCAACAAGGTGCCCGTGCTGGTGGTGTTGTCCGCCTGCTACAGCGGCGCCTTTGTCGAGCCCCTGAAGGCACCGAACCGCGTGGTGATCACGGCCACGGACGCGCGCCGCGCCAGCTTCCAGTGCAAATACGGCGGCAACCACACACCCTTTGCCGAAGCCCTGTTTGGCCAGGCGGGTGGCGCCAGCCTTTCGGTGACCGACTGGATGGGCGAGGCGCAAAAAAACATCGCGGCGCAGGAAAAGCGCCGCAAGCTCCCGGCCTCCCAGCCCAGCATCTTTGTGGGTGAGGAGGCCAAGGCGTGGGCGAATCAGCCGCTCAAGCACTGGCTGCAGGCGCCATAAGCCCATCCGGGCGCTCACAGGGCGCCCAGCCACCAAGGCAGGTGTGCCTTGCCACCGCCCTGAATACAAAAACCCTGAAGAGGCCACGCCTCTTCAGGGTTTTTTTCAAACCAACGCCAGGAGACTCAGAACGTCAGAACGGCATCTTGGGCATGCCACCACCGCCCATGCCTTTCATGCCACCCATGCGCTTCATCATCTTCATGAGGCCGCCGCCCTTCATCTTTTTCATCATGCCCTGCATCTGCTCAAATTCCTTGAGCAGGCGGTTGACCTCTTGCACATGCACGCCCGCCCCGTTGGCGATGCGTTTCTTGCGCGTGGCCTTGATGAGGTCGGGCTTGCGGCGCTCCAGCGGCGTCATGCTCTGGATGATGCCTTCCTTGCGCTTGATGTCCTTCTCGGCCTTGTCCATGTCCATGGCTCCGGCCTTGGCGGTGAGCTGCGACGGCAGCTTGTCCATCAGGCTGGAGAGCCCCCCCATCTGCTTCATCTGCTGGATCTGAGAGAGGAAGTCGTTCAGATCGAACCCATCGCCACTCTTGACCTTGGCCGCCAGTTTTTGCGCGGCTTCCATGTCCACCCCGGCCGTGACCTGCTCGACCAGCGCCACGATGTCGCCCATGCCCAGGATGCGGCCCGCGTGGCGCTCAGCATCAAACACCTCCAGGCCGTCGATCTTTTCCGAGACACCGGCAAACTTGATGGGCGCGCCGGTGATCTGCCGCACCGACAGCGCCGCACCGCCGCGCGAGTCGCCGTCGAGCTTTGTCAGCACGATGCCGGTGAGGGGCAGCGCCTCTTTGAAGGCCTTGGCGGTGTTGATGGCGTCCTGCCCTTGCATGGCATCGACCACAAACAGCGTTTCGACCGGGTTCAGCGTGGCGTGCAGGTCCTTGATTTCCTTCATCAAGGCTTCGTCAATGGCCAGGCGGCCGGCCGTGTCGACCAGCAGCACGTCGAAGTAGTGCTTCTTGGCGTAGTCGAGCGCAGCGCGTGCGATGTCCAGCGGCTTCTGGTCGGGCGTGCTGGGGAACCACTCGGCGCCCGCCTGCTTGGTGACAGTCTTGAGCTGCTCGATAGCGGCCGGGCGGTAAACGTCGCCCGAGACGGTCAGCACCTTCTTCTTGCGCTTTTCGATCAGGTGCTTGGCCAGCTTGGCGGTGGTGGTGGTCTTGCCCGCACCCTGCAGGCCCGCCATGAGGATGATGGCCGGGGGCTGGGCGGCGAGGTTGATGTCGGAGATGCCCTCGCCCATCGTGGCGGCCAGCTCGCGATTGACGATGGAGACCAGCGTCTGTCCGGGCTTGAGCGAGCCCAGCACCTCCTGGCCCAGTGCTTTGTCCTTCACGCGGGCGATGAAGTCGCGCACCACAGGCAGGGCCACGTCGGCCTCCAGCAGGGCCATGCGCACCTCGCGCAGCATGTCCTGCACGTTGGATTCGGTGATGCGGGCCTGGCCGCGCATCTCCTTGACGAGGCGCGAGAGTTTGTCGGTAAGGGCGGAGGCCATAGGGGAAGTTCCGGTGTTGCCTGCGCGCGATCAACACAAGGTCGGGAGCGGACAGGCCCGCCAGGGCGCTGGCGGTGGGGGCAAAAGGCTAAACTGTGACCCATGATTTTAGCGAGTAGCTCCCCCATCAGCTGGCTGCTGGCCCTGGCCGCCGCGGTGGCATATGCCGTGCCAGCCGCCGCAGCCTCGCGCCTGGGCGCCACAGCAGCCCGCAACGCCTTGCTGGTGGCCTGGGTGCTGCACGGTGCGGTGCTGGTGTGGGGCCTGTGGGGCGACACCCCCCGCTTTGGTTTTGCACCGGCCCTGTCGATGACTGCCTGGCTGGTGCTCACGGTCTACGCTGTGGAGCGGCAGCTGTTTCCGCAGATGCAATCCCGCTGGGTGCTGGCGGGCCTGGGCGCTGCAGCCATCGTGCTGGCCATGGTCTTCCCGGGGCAGCCGCTGCATGTGGCTGCATCGGCCTGGCTGCCCCTGCACCTGGCCCTGGGCATTGCCTGCTATGGCCTGTTTGCGGCGGCCGTGGTGCACGCCTGGCTCATGACCCGCGCCGAGCGCCACATCCGCCAGGCGGAAGACCCACACAGCGGCATCCCTTTGCTTACCCTGGAGCGGCTGACCTTCCGCTTCGTGACCGCCGGTTTTGTGCTGCTCACCGCCACCCTGCTGGCGGGGTGGCTGTTTGGCGAGGCCCTCTATGGCCGCAGCTGGCGCTGGGACCACAAGGCCATCTTCTCCCTGCTGTCGTGGCTGACGTTTGCCACCTTGCTGCTGGGGCGCGCGCGTTTTGGCTGGCGCGGGCGCAACGCGGTGCGGGTGCTGTATGCCGGAGCGGCCCTGCTGCTGCTGGCCTATGTGGGCTCGCGGTTTGTCCTCGAAGTTGTTCTGGGCCGCAGCGCATGAAGTACCTGGTCTTGTTCGTGGTTCTGGCAGTCGCTATCGGTATCTGGCGCAGCCGCCGCGCGCCGGACGATGCCGCGCCCAAACCATCGTCTCCCTCGCCACGCGCGCTGCCGCAGGACATGCTGGCCTGCGCGCATTGCGGCGTGCACATCCCCCAGGCAGAGGCCGTGATGCTCGGCAACCAGGCCTACTGCAGCACCGAACACCGGCAGCTGGGCCCGGCCTGAGCCATGCAAACCCTGCCTGCTGGCAACTACCTGGCCACGGTGGATGCGTCTTTTGTGCGCATGTGGCGCGGCTTCCTCACCGGCCGCGTCATGGTGGCGCTCGCCCTGCTGGTCCTGCAAGGCGCGGGGCAGATCATCAACCAGGTGGCAGACACCACCGTGCTGGTGCTGTGCGTGGCCTATCTGGTAGCCACCGTGGCCCTGCGCGTGCTGGCCCGGCAGGGCCCGCCTTCGCCTGGCGCGGGGCCCCAGTGGCTCCCGTCCATCGGCCTCGACCTCGCTGCCATCACGGCCATGCAGCTGCTGCACGCAGGCACCATGAACTTCACACCCCTGTTCGGCCTGCCCATCCTGATGGCGGCGGTGCTGGGCACGCTCACGCTGGCGCTGGGCACCACGGCGGGCGTCACCCTGTTGCTGCTGGGATGGGCCTGGTGGATGGGTGCACGCACGGGCGAAGATGACGCACAGCGCTACCTGCAAAGCGCACTCACCGGCACGGGCTACTTCATCGTGAGCTACCTGGTGCACCAGTTGGCAACCCGGCTGGCGCGCGAGCAGGAAGTGGCGCAGCAAAGCCAGATTGCGGCCCGCGTGCAGACCCAGGTCAGTGCCTTGGTCATCCAGAACCTGACCGACGGCGTGCTGGTGGTGGACGAGAACGATGTGGTGCGTGTTGCCAACCCGGCCGGTCTGCAGTTGCTGGCCAGTGGTGCCCTGCCCGACCTGCCATTGACCCTGCAGTCCGCCTCCCCCTGGAAGCCATTGCTGATCCTGGCCCGGCGCACTTTTCGCCACGAACAACCCCAGACGGCGGATGTGGACCTGCTGCACCCGGGCCAAAGCCCGACCGGCCTGCATGTGCGCACCTGGCTCACATCGACCCGGGAGGCCGCCCGCGAGGCCCACACCGAGCGGCTGTGTGTGATGTTTTTGCACGATTTGCGCGAAATGGAAGCCCGCCTGCGCACCGAAAAACTCGCGGCCATGGGCCGCATGTCTGCGGCCGTTGCCCATGAAATCCGCAACCCCCTGGCGGCCATCGTGCAGGCCAACGCGCTGCTGGAGGAAGACCTGCACGACCCGGCACAAAAACGCCTGGCCCACATGGTCCAGCAGAACGCAGACCGGCTGGCGCGCATTGCCGAAGAAGTGCTCGATATCGCCCGCGTCCAGCACCAGATCAGCCACGCGCCCGCCTCCACCCTGCAGCTGGACGAGACCGTTGCCCAGATCTGGCGCGACTGGCAGGCCCAGGACCCGGTGCAGCGCCGTGCTGTGGTCATGCTGGACACCCAGGCCACACAGGTGGAGTTTGATGGCGAACACCTGCGCCGTGTGCTGGTGAACCTGCTGGACAATGCCTTGCGCTACATGGGGCCGGAGCCCGATTCCCTGTGTGTTGCCACGCGTACCACCCCGGCGGGCCAGGTCAGCTTGCAGGTGTGGAGCGACGGCGCCCCCATGGACAAATCCGTGGAGCGCCACCTGTTTGAGCCCTTTTTCTCGTCCGAGAGCCGCTCCAGCGGCCTGGGCCTCTATATTTGCCGCGAACTGTGCCAGCGCCATGGGGCGTCCATCAGTTACCAGCGGCTGAACCGCACTACGCTGCGGGGCGAGACCGGAGGCAACGCGTTCACCGTGGGCTTCCGCCGCACCACCCGCCCTGCCGACGCCGCGACGCTGTTTGACACCATCGTGGTCTGAACCGGATTGCCATGAACGCCCCTGCCGCCTCCATCCTCGTCGTTGATGACGAACCTGATCTGCGCACCTTGTACGAACTGACCCTGCTGCGCGAAGGCTACCGCGTGGAGACGGCATCCAGCGTGCAGGAGGCACGTGACCAACTCAAGGCCCACCGCTTCGATGCCGTGATCACCGACATGCGGCTGCCTGATGGCTTTGGCATGGAGCTGCTGCAGGACCTGCGTGACCAGCAGCGCCGGGAGCGCTGTGTGGTCATGACCGCCTATGGCTCGGCAGAAAATGCGGTCGAGGCGCTGCGCTCGGGCGCCTTCGACTACCTGACCAAACCTGTGGACCTGAAACAGTTTCGCTCGGTAGTGGCCTCGGCGGTGCAAGGCACCGGCGGGGTGCCCGCCCCCCGGGCCGCCCGCAGCCCCGGTCAACAACGCCAACCGGCCACGGCGGCCGAGCATGCGTCGGGCAATGCGGCGCTGGACAAACTGGTCGGCGCCTCAGAAGCCATCCGCAACGTCAAGCAGCGGGTGGTCAAGGTCTCGCGCGGCATGGCGCCGGTGCTCATCCACGGCGAATCAGGCACTGGCAAGGAGCTGGTAGCCCAGGCGCTGCATGCCAGCAGCCAGCGGGCCGACGGCCCCCTGGTGGCGGTGAACTGTGGTGCGATCCCGGAGAACCTGCTCGAAGCCGAATTTTTTGGCGCCCGCAAGGGCTCGTACACCGGCGCCACCCAGGACCGGGACGGGTACTTTCAGGCCGCACGCGGGGGCACCTTGTTCCTGGACGAAATCGGCGATCTGCCACTGGCCATGCAGTCCAAGCTACTGCGATCCATCCAGGAACGCAGCGTGCGTCCCCTGGGCTCCACCCAGGAAGAAACCGTGGATGTGCGCATCGTGAGCGCCACCCACCGGGATCTGGCAGCCGATGTGCAGTCCGGCCGCTTCCGGCAGGACCTGTACTACCGGCTCAATGTGATCGAGATCGTGATCCCGCCACTGCGGGAGCGGCGCGAGGACCTGCCCGCGCTCTGCACAGCGCTGCTGTCCCGCATCGCCCAGGAGTCCGGCATGCCCGTGCCAGCCCTCACCGACCGCGCCATCGCCGCCATCGCCGCCCACCCGCTCACAGGCAATGTGCGGGAGCTGGAGAACCTGCTGCACCGCGCGGTGGCGCTCAGCGATGGCGAGGAACTGCATGTGGACTGGCCCACCGGTGCCACTGACCCACAGACAGTGCGCCCGGCGGCATCACCTGGGAGCAGCCCCCAGGCGCAGACCACCGATGCCACCGCTTCGGCCCCGCAAACCACCACCTGCGCCGCCCCCCTGCCCAGCGACCTGCAGGCCTGGCTGGACCAGCAAGAGCGCGAGATACTGATCCGCGCGCTCAAGGAGGCCGGGTTCAACCGGACCGCCACCGCCGCGCGGCTGGGCATCAGCCTGCGCCAGATCCGCTACCGCATCGCGCGCCTGAACATCGCCGTCCCGAACGACCAGGACCCGCATGACGACATGGGATGACGCGCAGCGCGCCTCCGTCTGGGATGGCGGCTGGCACCGCCACGCACACCGCCTGGAATCACCCAACCACGGTGCGCGCCCGGCAACCGCCCAGGCGGTGGATCTGATCGTGGTGCACTCCATCAGCCTGCCGCCGGGAGAATTTGGCACGGGCGCTGTGCAGCAGCTGTTCACCAACACCCTGGACTGGGATGCCCACCCCTATTACCAGGGCATCCGGGGTCTGCAGGTCTCCGCCCATTTTTTCATCGACCGCCTGGGGGTGCCATGGCAGTTTGTGGACTGCGACCTGCGTGCCTGGCACGCGGGGCAGTCGTTCTACCGGGGGCGCGCCCAATGCAACGACGACTCCATCGGTATTGAGCTGGAGGGCCTGGAAGGCCTGGGCTTTGAGCCTCCCCAGTACCAGACCCTGGCCAGGCTGTGCAAGGACATCGCAAAGCGTTATCCCATCGCACATGTAGCGGGACATGAGCACATTGCCCCCGGGCGCAAGCAGGACCCTGGCTCCGGATTCGACTGGGCCGCCCTGCAGAAAGCGCTGGACTGGCCGCGCCAACAGTTTCCCGAGGCCACACAGCCCCCTGCGCCTTTTCCGTACTGAGAAACGCTGTCGCATCGGAGCGTCAGCCCGGTATTTTTCTTTGTGCATTTGCACATTTTTTTTCATCCAGCCACCACGCGGCCCCGAAGGGACAATCCGCCGCCAGCACCCGCCACTGCTGGGTTTGCAAAGTCCATCGCAACACCCGTAAGGGCTTCACGCCGGATGCTCCGCCCGTGCACCGGGGGCCTAACACAGCTTGTTTCCCTTTTTCAGGCCGACTCAGGCGGTACACTACCGGTAGTGTCTTGAACACACATGACACACCATATATAGTGTGCGACAGACTGAAGTCCGGCGCACCACTTCCCCATCGCGGCGCCCACTTACGCCGCTCTCCCACTCCAGACAGCCCAAAGAAGAGGACACCCATGCAAGCTGCTTTGAACACGCCTTCCACCGCCCAGCCCGGCCCGGCAGACTCCACCGAATCCCAGGCCACCCCGGCGGCAACAGCCAGCAACGAGTTCGCACACCATCAAATCATTCGCCGCAATGGCGCCGTGGTGCCGTTCGAACCGCAAAAAATTGCAGTGGCAATGATGAAGGCCTTTCTGGCAGTCCACGGAACGCAGGGGGCCGCATCCGCCAGCGTCCGCGAAGTGGTGGACACACTGACCCACAACGTGACCCGGGCACTGGTGCGCTCGCGCCCCGGCGGCGGCACCTTCCATATTGAAGACGTGCAGGACCACGTGGAGCTGGGCCTGATGCGTGGCGGCCACCACGAAGTGGCCCGCGCCTACGTGCTGTACCGCGAACGCCGCACCCAGGAGCGCGCACGCCAGAGCGAGCAGCAAGCCCCCGTGGCATCCGCCCCGCTGCTGCATGTGCTGGACGGCGATGCACGCATTGCCCTGGACCTGGGCCGCCTGCAGGCTCTGATCGAATCGGCCTGCGTGAACCTGGGCGCAGACGTCAAGGCGGACCCCATCGTGTCCGAGACCATGCGCAACCTCTATGACGGCGTGCCCATGGACGAGGTCTACAAGGCGTCCATCCTGGCCGCGCGCACGCTGATCGAAAAAGACCCTGACTACACCTACGCCACGGCCCGCCTGCTGCTGCACACCATCGTGCGCGAAGTGCTGGGCAAGGAAGTGACCCAGGCCGAGATGGGCCAAGCCTATCTCGAATACTTCCCTCAGTTCATCAAAAAGGGCGTGGACAACGAGCTGCTGGACGAACGCCTGCTGACATACAACCTGCAGCGCCTGGGCGCTGCACTCAAGGCCGACCGCGACCTGAAGTTCGACTACCTCGGCCTGCAGACCCTGTATGACCGCTACTTCCTGCACGTCAAGAAGACCCGCATCGAACTGCCCCAGGCTTTCTTCATGCGCGTGGCCATGGGCCTGGCGTTGAACGAAACCGACCGCGAAGCCCGCGCCATCGAGTTCTACGAAGTGCTGTCGTCGTTCGACTTCATGTCGAGCACGCCCACGCTATTCAACAGCGGCACGCTGCGCTCGCAGCTGTCCTCGTGCTACCTGACCACGGTGCCCGACGATCTGGACGGGATCTACGAATCCATCAAGGAAAACGCCTTGCTGTCCAAGTTTGCTGGCGGCCTGGGTAATGATTGGACGCGCGTGCGCGCTCTCGGCTCGCACATCAAGGGCACGAACGGCGAATCGCAGGGCGTGGTGCCCTTCCTCAAGGTCGTGAACGACACGGCCGTGGCGGTGAACCAGGGCGGCAAGCGCAAGGGTGCGGTCTGCACCTACCTCGAAACCTGGCACCTCGACATCGAAGAGTTCCTGGAGCTGCGCAAGAACACCGGCGACGACCGCCGCCGCACGCACGACATGAACACGGCCAACTGGATCCCCGACCTGTTCATGCGCCGCGTGATGGAGAAGGGCACCTGGACGCTGTTCTCGCCCTCCAACGTGCCGGATCTGCACGACCTGTTCGGTGCCGACTTTGAAAAAGCCTATGTGGCCTACGAAGAAAAGGCAGCGCGCGGCGAGATCAAACCAGCCAAGACGGTGCAGGCGACTGACCTGTGGCGCAAGATGCTGACCATGCTGTTCGAGACTGGCCATCCCTGGATCACCTACAAGGATGCCTGTAACGTGCGCTCGCCCCAGCAGCACGCCGGTGTGGTGCACTCGTCCAACCTGTGCACCGAGATCACGCTCAACACCAGCGACACCGAAACCGCCGTGTGCAACCTGGGTTCGGTCAACCTGCTGCAGCACTTGAAGAATGGTCAGATCGACCACGACAAGCTCAAGAAAACCATCACGGTGGCCATGCGCATGCTGGACAACGTGATCGACATCAACTACTACGCCGTCACCAAGGCGCGCGACTCCAACCTGCGCCACCGCCCGGTGGGACTGGGTGTGATGGCCTTCCAGGACAGCCTGTACGAGCTGCGCATTCCTTATGCATCGCAGCAAGCGGTGGAATTTGCCGACAAGTCGATGGAGGCCATTTGCTACTACGCCTACTGGGCGTCCACCGAGCTGGCCAAAGAGCGCGGCAAGTACTCCAGCTACAAGGGCTCGCTGTGGGACCGCGGCATCCTGCCTTTCGACACGCTGGACATGCTCTCGCAGGCCCGGGGCGGCTATGTGGAAGTGGATCGCTCGTCCACACTGGACTGGGATGCCCTGCGCAAGAAAATTGCACAGGACGGCATGCGCAACTCCAACTGCGTCGCCATCGCCCCGACGGCCACCATCTCCAACATCATCGGCGTCGATGCCTCGATCGAGCCTTCGTTCGGCAACCTGTCCGTGAAGTCCAACCTGTCGGGTGAATTCACCGTCATCAACGGCGGCCTGGTGCGTGACTTGAAGCGCCTGGGTCTGTGGGATGACGTGATGATCATGGACCTCAAGCACTTCAAGGGATCGCTGCACCCCATCGACCGCGTGCCGCAGGACATCAAGGCGCTGTACTCCACAGCGTTTGAAGTCGAGCCGCAGTGGCTGGTGGAAGCCGCATCGCGCCGCCAGAAGTGGATCGACCAGGCCCAGAGCCTCAACATCTACATGGCAGGTGCATCAGGCAAGAAGCTCGACGACACCTACAAGCTGGCCTGGATCCGTGGCCTCAAGACCACGTACTACCTGCGCACGCAGAGCGCTACACACGTCGAGATGAGCACGGTGAACACACGCCAGCTCAATGCGGTGTCCTCGGGCAATGACGGCGGCGCGTCCGCAGCATCCGCCCCCGTGCAGGCACAGCCCAGTGCACTCGAAGCGGCGGCTGCCGCCGCTGCTGTGCAGTCCGCAGCGGTGCCCGCCACGGATGTGAAGTTCTGCGCCATCGACGATCCTGGCTGCGAAGCCTGCCAATAAGGACTTCGCGCACAACACCTCGGACTGATCCAAGGTGTTGTGCCGGTGCTGTGAAGCAACAAAACGTTGCTGCACAACGCTGCAGTGCTTTCCTTTTTGCAGCACTGCTTTCATAATCCGAACACTGGAAAATCTATGTTGTCCTGGGACGAAGAAGTCAAGCCCTCATCGCAAAATCAACTGGACGGTGGACTGAACAAGAGCCACCCGGCGGAACAGCCGCCCCTGTCTTTCCAGCCCCCCTCCCTGCAAGCCGTGCATGCAACGATGACGGCCTCCGCCGTTGCTCCAACCGCTGCAGCAGCAACCGCACATCGCCGCGTCAACGCAGCCGACAAGCGCATCATCAACGGCCAGACCGACGTCAACCAGCTGGTGCCGTTCAAGTACAAGTGGGCGTGGGAAAAGTACCTCGCCACCTGCGCCAACCACTGGATGCCGCAGGAAGTGAACATGACGCGCGACATCGCGTTGTGGAAGGACCCCAACGGCCTGACCGAGGACGAGCGCCGCATCATCAAGCGCAACCTCGGCTTCTTCGTGACTGCCGACTCGCTGGCTGCCAACAACATCGTGCTGGGCACCTACCGCCACATCACCGCACCCGAGTGCCGCCAGTTCCTGCTGCGCCAGGCGTTTGAAGAAGCGATCCACACGCACGCTTACCAGTACATCGTGGAGTCGCTGGGCCTGGACGAAGGCGAAATCTTCAGCGCCTACCTGGAAGTCGCTTCGATCCGCGACAAGGACGAGTTCCTGATCCCCTTCATCGAGGCGATCATGGACCCCAACTTCCACACCGGCACCTTCGAGACCGACCAGACGCTGCTCAAGTCGCTGATCGTGTTCGCCTGCCTGATGGAAGGGCTGTTCTTCTACGTGGGCTTCACACAAATCTTGGCACTGGGCCGCCAGAACAAGATGACCGGTGCGGCAGAGCAGTACCAGTACATCCTGCGTGACGAGTCCATGCACTGTAATTTCGGCATCGACCTGATCAACCAGCTCAAACTGGAAAACCCGCACCTGTGGACCGCCGAGTTCAAGGCCGAAATCAAGGCGCTGTTCCTCAAGGCGGTCGAGCTGGAGTATCGCTACGCCGAAGACACCATGCCACGCGGCGTGCTGGGCATGAATGCCTCGATGTTCAAGGGCTACCTGCGCTACATCGCCAACCGCCGCGCTACGCAGATCGGGCTGGAGACGTTGTTCCCCAACGAAGAGAACCCGTTCCCGTGGATGAGCGAGATGATCGACCTGAAGAAGGAACGCAACTTCTTCGAAACCCGGGTTATTGAATACCAGTCCGGTGGTGCGCTGTCCTGGGACTAGCGCCTTTTCGCATCACACCACCATGGATTTTTACACCACGCCCCAGACAGACAGCGCCACAGAGCGCCGCCGTGTGGAGCGTTCCCGTGTTCATGGAGATGGAGTTCTATTCCATCTCTATGGATCGCTTTCTGTCCACTGTAGACAGGAAGTGCTCTTTGCAAATTGACCCAAGGAGAACATGATGGCAACTGCGAAAAAACCCGCCGCCAAGAAGGCTGCACCCGCGAAAAAAGCTGCAACTGCGAAGCCCGTAGCAGCGAAGAAGGCTGCGCCTGCCAAGAAGGCAGCAGCACCGGCAAAGAAAGCCGCTCCAGCCAAAAAGGCCGTAGCAGCAAAGAAGGCCGCCCCCGCCAAGAAGGCTGCACCAGCCAAGAAGGCAGCTGCGCCAGCAAAGAAAGCCGCTCCAGCCAAGAAGGCCGTAGCAGCAAAGAAGGCTGCACCCGCCAAGAAGGCGGCAGCACCGGCCAAGAAAGCCGCTCCAGCCAAAAAGGCCGTAGCAGCAAAGAAGGCCGCTCCTGCCAAAAAGGCAGCAGCACCGGCCAAGAAAGCCGCTCCAGCCAAAAAGGCCGTAGCAGCAAAGAAGCCCGCAGCCCCCGCCAAGAAGGCCGCTCCTGCCAAGAAGACAGCAGCACCTGCCAAGAAGGCCGCTGCCAAGGCTCCCGCCAAGAAAGCTGCTCCCGCCAAAAAGGCCCCCAAGGCGCCTGCCCCTGCTGCCGCACCAGCAGCGCAGACCACCTTGAACCCTCAGGCTGCCTGGCCCTTCCCTACGGGCAACAAGCCTTAATTCAGGCGTATCACACGCTCAACCCGGTGCCTGTGCACCGGGTTTTTTTACGCCTGCTGTACGCCAGCCAATAAACGGGGAGGCAGCATGGGCCACACCTCGCAGCGGCATCAGATCAAGTCGGCGTTGGACCGGGCTCAAACATCTGTTCAGGTCCCTTTACCCAACCCCGATCACGGCTCACTCCACCGCAAAATCCAATGTGTAGTTTTGCGGCCCACGCTGCGCGATCTTGAGGGCCCCCACGCGGTTGCCCAGCGCCGCGCAACGTGGCAGCGCCCAGCCCCGCTCCAGGCCAAACAGCAGCGCACCACGCCAGGCATCCCCACATCCCGTAGGGTCCACCACCTGTGTCGGCACCACGGCAGGCACATGGGTCTTTTCGCCTGCAACCCATACCTCGCAGCCCTCGGCCCCCAAGGTAACCACCAACCCCTCCACCTTGCGCGAAATTTCAGCCAGGGTCCAGCCAGTGCGATCGCTCAACATCTTTCCTTCGTAGTCATTGACCGTGACCCAGGATGCCTGGTCAATGAACTTCGCCAGCTCTTCCCCGCTGAACATGGGCAGCCCCTGGCCAGGATCGAACACAAAAGGAATGCCCGCCGCAACGAACTGGGCTGCATGCGCCAGCATGGCATCACGCCCATCGGGCGCAATGATCCCCACACGCGCCTTGGTGCCCGCATCAATGCGGTTGGCATGCGCCTGCATCATGGCCCCCGGATGGAAGGCCGTGATCTGGTTGTTGTCGCGGTCCGTCATGATCATGGCCTGCGCGGTGTAGGTGTCCTGCACCTGGCCCACGTGGCGACAATCGATATCCAGCGACTCCAGCCGCTGAAGGTAGTCGGCCCCATCGCTGCCCAGCATGGCCATGGGCAAAGGCTCACCACCCAGGAGCTTGAGACTGTAGGCGATATTGCCCGCACACCCACCAAAATCGCGGCGCAGAGAAGGCACCAGGAACGACACGTTGAGAATGTGCAACTGGTCGGGCAGGATCTGCTCGGCAAAGCGCCCCTCGAAGGTCATGATGGTGTCGAATGCCAGGGAACCACAAATGAGGGCAGCCATAGAAATGAATCGGTCCGTAGGTTGGTAAAAATTCAGGGATAGAACGCCAGCAGCCGGTACCCCGCCACGCGCGCACCGCCCGTGGTCACGATCACCGATACCGACGTGCTCCATTCGCCACGCGCTGGCAGCTCCGCCGGTGCAGCCATGTCGGTCGGCAGCAGCACCCGGCGCAGCACAGGCTGGTCCTGGGCATCGGTCAAGGTCAACTCCACCGCCGGCATGGCCAATGGAATGTCCGCTTTGCTCTTCATGGCCAACGCCAGCTGGTAACTGTCGCCCCGGGCCTTGTTGAACGAAGAGCTGTCGATGACCACATCGGCAATCTGGCGCTGTGGAGCGACCTCGCACTGCAAGGGCTCACACAACTTGAGTAACCACGGCCTTGCACGCGGGTCCGTGGCTGCAATGCGGTCACGCTCCTGGACGGCTACCTGTAGCACCAAACCCACGACCAAGACCAGCAACACAAGCACCAGCACAGCCCGCACCATCGGCTTGCGCCAGAAAGCCTTGCGCCGCGCAGCAACCACAAAACTGACCTCCGGCCCGGCCTCATGCACACTCTCTTCGCCCTGTTCATCTCCATCCGCCGGGCTGGCCATGGGCTTGCGGCTGCGGGCCTGCAACACCGCAGCCGGCGAGTCATCGGCGACCAACTCCAACGCAGCCGGTATCTCATCCACCACGGGCCGCTGCACAAAATCCACCGACGGCAGGGGCTCAGGCACCGCCCCCAGAGTCGCGGGCACTACCGGGGGGGCATCATGATGGTCTGCGCTCGGCAAGTCAGAGGAAAGCGCCTCCTCATGGTGCTCCAGCGCGGGCTCCGCTTCCAAAGCGCGCCCCGTCGCTTCGACCAGGGCCTCGCCGACTCCAGCCAAGGAACTTTCCCCCCCGACCTTCCCCAAGGTCACCGGGTCGTCAAGCCCGATGAGGTCATGCGGCTCGGCAGCAGGAAGCTCGTACCCACCCCGCACGACCTCCGCAGCCCCGGCCACATTGGCATCAGCCACGACGGTGGGCAGCGCCGCCTCCTCACCAGCCCCCCCCGCAGCAGCAGAAGCAGCAGCCAACACCGGCTTTGACACGGCGTCTTCCATGGCCTGTCCAGCAACTGTAGGCTCCGACAGCGATGGGCCGGAATCAATCGCCTCTGCAGCCCACGGCGTGGGGACAGGCCGCCAGGAAAACGGCGTGGTCGGCGCGAGGTTCAAGGCACTCGCATCGGAAGCCGCCGCCCCTGCGGCCAGGAACGCAGGCACAGTGGGCGCAGGAATATCCAGCACAGGCATTGCCGGTGCCAGGGGTGTCGCAGCCATGGGCAGTGAAGTGCCTGCGTGATGGACTCCGGCATCTGCATGCGCAGCGGGATGCGCAGCATGTGCAGCCATAGGAGCCGCCTGAGCGCCCCTCTCCAACGCTGGGGACGAAGGCGGCGCGGCCCCGCCCCCCCATGCACGCTCGGCATCGCTCTTTCGAGCGGTGGGCGCCGGGGACGGCCGTACATCAGTCAACGACACATCGGGCAAAAGGGCGGCCGGGGCCACTGGCAGCAAATGCGCAGAGGCGTCAAACACCTCCTTGCATTGGCCACACCGCACCCATCCTTCCGAGATGCGCAATTGGTCTGCCACCACCTTGAAGGAGGTGGCGCAGGACGGGCAGCGAGTGATCTGGCTCATCAGCGTTGGATTGTAGGGGCCGTGCCACCCCAGCCCAGGCGGGACACGCGCAGGCTCAGCGCTGGGCGGTCATCAAGATCCAGCCGTCTTCGGCATCCGCCACTTCCAGCCGCACCCATGGCGCATAGGCTTCTTTCAGCTCATCGGCCTGGCGCTCCAGGATGCCCGCGAGCACCAAATGCCCTCCCGGCGCCACATGGGCACACAGCAAAGGCGCCAGCACCCGCAAAGGGGTCGCGAGGATGTTGGCCAGCACAGTCTGGTACTCGCCCCGAGCCTTGTCGGGCAGTCCGGCGCTCAATTGCACGCCGTTGGCCTGCGCGTTCTGCGCCGTGGATTCCACAGCGGCGGGATCGATGTCCACCGCGTCAATGTCTGTGGCACCAAACTTGGCGGCACCAATGGCCAGGATGCCCGAGCCGCAGCCATAGTCCAGCACCCGGCCCAGCGGGTTGTTGCCAGCCCCCGGCTGCACCGCCCCGTTGCGCGCAATCCAGCGCAGGCACATGCGCGTGGTGGGGTGCGTGCCCGTTCCAAAGGCCAGGCCCGGGTCCAGACGGATGCTGCGCACCGCCTGCGCAGGCAGTTCGTGCCAGGTGGGGACGATCCAGAAATCCGGCGTGATGTCCACCGGCGCAAACTGCGACTGCGTGAGCCGCACCCAGTCCTGCTCGGCCACCTGCGCCACGCCCAGCACCTGGCAGCCTACAAAGAAGTCCTGCACCACCAGCAACTGCTGCGCTTCGCGCGCCGCCACTTCGGACGGGAACAACGCCACCACACGGCTGCGCTGCCAGCCATCCTTGGGCGGCGGCATGCCGGGTTCGCCAAACAGCGCCTGCTCGGCGTCGGTCTGGGCATCGGCATCCTCTACCGACACGGAAAGCGCATCGAGCGCATCCAGCGCATCGCTGACCGGCTCGATACAGTCCTCAGGGCACATCAGACTCAGCTCAAACATAGACGCCTCTCAGAAAAATGAAATGCTGACCCTTGTTGCCAAGGGCCAGCATGTGAAACTGCCAGGAGCCGTCTTCAGCGCTTGTGCTGCGACAGCCACTCTTCCAGGTAGTGGATGTTGGTGCCACCGGCCATGAACTTCGCATCCACCATCAGCTCGCGGTGCAGCGGCACATTGGTGTTGATGCCTTCGATCACGGTCTCGGACAATGCCGTGCGCATGCGGGCCAGCGCCTGTTCGCGCGTGTCGCCGTGCACGATGATCTTGCCGATCATCGAGTCGTAATTGGGCGGCACAAAGTAGTTGGTGTAGGCATGCGAATCGACACGCACGCCCGGGCCGCCCGGCGGATGCCAGGTCGTGATGCGCCCCGGTGACGGGACAAACTTATACGGATCTTCCGCATTCACCCGGCATTCGATGGCATGACCACGGATTTCGATATGGCGCTGGGTAAAAGGCAGCTTCTCGCCGGCCGCCACCATGATCTGCGTCTTGACGATGTCCACACCGGTGATCCATTCGGTCACCGGGTGCTCCACCTGCACGCGGGTGTTCATCTCGATGAAGTAGAACTCGCCGTTCTCGTACAGAAACTCGAACGTGCCCGCACCCCGGTAGCCAATCTTCTTGCAGGCCGCCACGCAGCGCTCGCCGATCTTCTCGATCAACTTGCGGGGGATGCCGGGAGCCGGTGCTTCTTCGATCACCTTCTGGTGGCGGCGCTGCATGGAGCAATCGCGCTCACCCAGGTACACAGCATTGCGGTGCTTGTCGGCCAGGATCTGGATTTCGATGTGGCGGGGGTTCTGGAGGAACTTCTCCATGTACACCGCCGGATTGCCAAACGCGGCACCCGCTTCAGCCTTGGTCATCTGCACGGCATTGACCAGTGCAGCCTCGGTGTGCACCACGCGCATGCCACGGCCACCGCCGCCGCCTGCGGCCTTGATGATCACGGGGTAGCCCACGGCCTTGGCGATGCGGCGGATCTGCACCGGATCATCGGGCAGTTCACCCTCGGAGCCCGGCACACAGGGCACGCCCGCGCGGATCATCGCCTGCTTGGCCGACACCTTGTCGCCCATGATGCGGATCGACTCGGGCGTGGGGCCGATGAACTGGAAGCCGCTCTTTTCCACACGCTCGGCAAAGTCGGCGTTCTCGGACAGGAAGCCATAGCCGGGGTGAATGGCCTCGGCGTCGGTCACTTCGGCCGCCGAGATGATGGCCGGCATGTTGAGGTAGGACAGCGGCGAGGGCGCGGGGCCGATGCACACCGCCTCTTCGGCCAGCTTGACGTACTTGGCGTCGCGGTCGGCCTCGGAATAGACCATCACGGCCTTGATCCCAAGTTCGCTGCACGCGCGCTGGATGCGGAGAGCGATCTCTCCGCGATTCGCAACGAGAATCTTCTTGAACATGGGTGCCTTATTCGATGACGAACAGCGGCTGTCCGTATTCCACGGCCTGGCCGTTTTCGCCCATGATGCGCGTGACCGTGCCCGACTTGTCGGCTTCGATCTCGTTCAAGATCTTCATGGCCTCGATGATGCAGATGGTCTCGCCTTCCTTGACTTGGCTGCCGACTTCTACAAAAGCCTTGGCGCCGGGGCTGGACGAGCGGTAGAAGGTGCCGACCATGGGCGACTTGACGATGTGGCCTGCGGGCACCGCAGGCGGAGCAGGCAGCTCTGCCACGGGGGCAGCGGCTGCGGGTGCAGGTGCCACCGGGGCTTGCATGGGGGCCGGGACATACTGCTGAACCACAGCGCCACCGCTCTTGACGATGCGGACTTTGCCCTCGGCCTCCGTGATTTCGAGTTCGGACACATTCGACTCGGACACGAGATCGATGAGGGTTTTGAGTTTTCGCAGATCCATGGAAGCTCCAACGGCTATAAAACTGAACAGGGCGCGAATTTACTCCAATTTCACCCTATCGCAGTCTTCCACATGTATTTTCCATGAACTCCATCATGGAAATAGGCCGCCCGAGCCCCCCGAAATCACAACAGCAACCCAAAAACAGCCTCCACAAGCCTTACCGCAAGGGGGCCCACAGCTGCAGATCCTGCGCGGTCACTTGCCCCATTTTACGGTGCAGCACCCGCCCCGCCCCGCCCAGCACCACGGTAAAGGGCAGCCCGCCCGTCAGGTTGCCCAGCGAACGCCCCAGGTCCGTCCCGCCCAAACCCGCCAGCCCCACAGGAAACTCCAGTGGCAGGCGCGCCAGAAATTTGCGCACCGCCGAGGGCTGGTCAATCGCCAAACCCAGCACTTGCCAGCCTTTGGCAGCATGTTCGCGATAAAAAGCGTTCAGCATGGGCAACTCTTCCACACAGGGCGGACACCAGGTCGCCCAGAAGTTGAGCAGCAGCGGTTTGCCAGAGAAAGACTTCAATGCGACGACGCCGCCCTCTGGTTTCTCAAACTCCATGCTCCACAGCGCCTGCTCCGCCCCCGCCTCCATGGCATGGGGCTGAAACTTCCACCATGCCAGGCCTGCCCCTCCCACGGCCGCAGCCCCGGCCACACCGGCATACAGCAGACGGCGGCGAGTGGGAGAGGAAGCCTGCGGTAGCACGGTCGGTGATACAGGTGCGGATTCAGGCAAATCGGAGGGGGTCGTCTTCGTCATGGGGCACTGGTTTCCTGGAGCAGGCGGCGCACGGCCGTCATGTCACCGCGCGGGGTGCGGCCTTTGGCATCGGGCTTCAAGGCGCCCCGCAGATCATCAAGGTCGTAAATCAGCAAATGCACTCCGATCATCTCATTGAGCTCCGGCGACTTGCTGCCCAGGCTCAGGGCCTCGACCGATTCGCCATGGAAGCCCGTCACCGTGCGGGGCTCATAGTCCACATGGTGGTCGATCAGCGCGATCTCCGCAGAT
The DNA here is from genome assembly GCF_054950075.1 of Acidovorax sp. Q11. Taxonomy (NCBI): domain Bacteria; kingdom Pseudomonadati; phylum Pseudomonadota; class Betaproteobacteria; order Burkholderiales; family Comamonadaceae; genus Acidovorax; species Acidovorax sp. Q11. The sequence goes on from NZ_JBUDZG010000014.1 coordinate 81,060, forward strand.
TTGGGGTCATCGCAAAACAACTGCAAGTAAATATCCGACAGGCGCGTGGCAGTGCCGTGCCAGACCGCCCCCGCCAGGTGAGGACGAAACGCCGCCATGCGCTCCATCCAGACCAGCGCCAGCTGGCGCAGCGCCCGCAACTCGCGCGGCTGCGTGTCGGCACAGAAGATCTCGATGTACTCCCGCACCGCCGCTTCCACCAGATCGTTGTCCGGCAACGGAGTGCGGGCAGGCAGCCCCATCTGGCGCAGGGCCCGGCGCTTGGCGGGCCCCCATTCAAGCCCTTCCTCGACCACCAGGCGCGCCGTGGTGTGGGCGATTTCTTCGCTCAAAGGTGTGTGCATGAAAGTGGAAGACAGCGGAGGAGCCCGCATTGTGCGCGCGATCCATGACGGGCCGCCCTGCCCCCGCGCAAGGCCCACGAACACCCCAGAAACGAAACCACCACAAACACTATATTTTTTATAGCATTTAGAGCATACACAGTGCGCGAAGAAGGCCTTTTTTACCAATATTTTCCAGCATCGCGGCGGCCTTAGAATCAGCGACCATGCACATACACATACTAGGGATCTGCGGCACATTCATGGGAGGCCTTGCAGCGCTGGCCCGCGAGGCAGGCCACCAGGTGACCGGTTGCGACGCCGGCGTCTACCCCCCCATGAGCGACCAGCTCCGGGCACTGGGCATCGACCTGATCGAGGGATTTGGCGCCGACCAGATGGCGCTGCAACCCGATATGTTTGTGATCGGCAACGTGGTCAGCCGCGCCCGGCTGCCCGATGGCACCCCCAAGTTCCCTCTGATGGAAGCCATCCTGGACGCTGGCCTGCCCTACACCAGCGGCCCCCAGTGGCTGGCCGAACATGTGCTGCAGGGGCGCCATGTGCTGGCCGTGGCAGGCACCCACGGCAAGACCACCACGACCTCAATGCTGGCCTGGATCCTGGAAAGCGCGGGCCAGCAGCCTGGCTTTCTGATTGGCGGTGTGCCGCTGAACTTCGGCCTGTCCGCCCGGCTGGGTGCTGCCCAACGCCCTGCGCCCGCCCCCACGCCGCTGGGCACAGCGCCACTGTTTGTGATTGAGGCGGACGAATACGACACCGCCTTCTTCGACAAGCGCAGCAAGTTCGTGCACTACCGGCCCCGTACCGCCGTACTGAACAATCTCGAATTCGACCACGCCGACATCTTTGACGATCTGGCCGCCATTGAGCGCCAGTTCCACCACCTCGTTCGCACCGTGCCACCATCGGGACGCGTAGTCGCCAACGGGCTGGAAGAGAGCCTGGTCCGGGTGCTACACGCCGGATGCTGGAGCGAAGTGACCAGCTTTGGCGCGGCAGTGAACGACTTTTACGCCGCAGGCGACCCCCAAGCGTTTGATGTCATGCACAAAGGCCGCCGCGTGGCCCGCGTGGAATGGTCCCTCACCGGCGTGCACAACCAGCTCAATGCACTGGCCGCCATCGCAGCCGCCCACCATGTCGGAGTCTCCCCCGAACAAGCCGCCAGCGCCCTCGCCACCTTCCAGAACGTCAAGCGGCGCATGGAACTGCGTGGCACCGTGGGCGGCGTGGCCGTGTACGACGACTTTGCACACCACCCGACGGCGCTGCGCACCACCCTGGACGGCCTGCGCCGCAGCCTGGGCTCCAGCGCACGGATCCTGGCCGTGTTCGAGCCCCGCAGCAACACCATGAAACTGGGCGCCATGAAGAGCCAACTGCCCTGGGCCCTGGAGCCCGCCGATCTCGCGTTCTGCCATACGGCAGGACTGGACTGGGATGCCGCCGAGGCCCTCGCCCCCCTGGGCGTAGGCCCAGGCCAGCGCGCGCAAACCGCAGCCGACATCGACACACTGGTGGCCCAGGTCGTGCAGTCAGCCCGGCCGGGGGATCACGTGGTGTGCATGAGCAATGGCGGGTTTGGGGGTATCCACGCCAAGTTGCTGCAGGCACTACAAAATTAATAGCTGCTTGCGCTTATCCAACGGGCGCCCATCGTCTTTTTACTTGATAAAAAGCAGATCAGAACGTGACCGCCATGCCTGGCACATCCACCCGCACGATGGGCTTGGCCAGCGCAGCGCTGGCGGCGCGTGCAAAGTCGCGCGACCAGGCAGCGTCTTGCATCAGCGAGGCTCCAGCAGCGCGGGCCACGGTGAGCACCTTGTCGGCCAGCAGCACCTTACCGCTGGCCCGCAATGGCTCGCAGTCCAGCGAGATGAATTGCTCATCCAGCCAGCGCCGACCCGCCTCGTGGCCCATGGGCTCTGCGCCCGCCAGGTCAAAACGGAACTCTTGATCTCCGGTCAGCTTGACCGACACTTCGCTATGCATGGTGACTCGCCTTTCTTCTGAACTGCGGACTTGCTCCAAAGGCCTATCCAAGAGGCCCATGGAAGCCCGGAACTGCACGGGATGTGCAGTCTTCACGGGTCTCAGTTTAGAGCCAGTCGCTGCACGGGCACTCAGCGCGCGCGGCGCGCCTTCACAGCGTTAGACAGTTCTGCCAGCGCCTGCAGCGAATCGTCCCAGCCCAGGCAGGCATCGGTGATGCTTTTGCCGTACTCCAGCTTGCCCGCATCGTCCTTGCCTGGCGTGAATTTCTGGGCACCGGCCGTGAGGTGGCTTTCGATCATGAGACCAAACACGCTGCGCGAGCCCCCCGCCAATTGCGCCGCAACATCACGCGCCACTTCAAGCTGCTTTTCGTGCTGCTTGCTGCTGTTGGCATGGCTGCAGTCCACCATCAGCGTGGCGGGCAGCTTGGCGGCTTCGAGGTCCTTGCAGGCAGCGGCCACACTGGCGGCGTCGTAGTTGGGCGTCTTGCCGCCGCGCAGGATCACGTGGCAGTCTTTATTGCCCTTGGTGTTGACGATGGCCACCTGGCCGTTTTTGTGCACCGACAGGAAGTGGTGGCCCCGGCTGGCCGACTGGATGGCGTCGGTGGCGATGCGGATGTTGCCGTCCGTGCCGTTCTTGAAACCGATCGGCGCCGAAATGCCCGATGCCAGCTCGCGGTGGACCTGGCTTTCGGTGGTGCGCGCACCAATCGCGCCCCAGCTGATGAGGTCGCCGATGTACTGGGGCGAGATCACGTCCAGGAACTCGCTGCCCGCAGGCATGCCCAGGCGGTTGATCTCGATGAGCAGCTGGCGCGCAATGCGCAGGCCTTCATCGATGCGGTAGCTCTCGTCCAGGTAGGGGTCGTTGATGAGGCCCTTCCAGCCCACGGTGGTGCGTGGCTTCTCGAAGTACACGCGCATCACGATTTCCAGGGTGTCGGCGTACTGAGTGCGCACGGCCATCAGGCGGCGTGCGTAGTCCACCGCAGCAGCGGGGTCATGAATGGAACAGGGGCCGATGATGACCAGCAGGCGGTCATCCTTGCCGGCCATGATGTTGTGGATGTTCTTGCGGGTCTGGGTGATTAGCGTCTCCACCGGCGTGCCGCCGATAGGGAAGAAGCGGATCAGATGCTCTGGAGGAGGCAACACGGTGATGTCCTTGATACGTTCGTCGTCGGTCTGGCTGGTTTTCTCGACGCTGCGGTACCAGGCATCGCTGGTGGGGGTGTTGGAGACCGTCATGGTTGCTTCCTCGTGGAGTCGGTTGGAGTGGATGGAAAAACGGGAGGGCTGAAAAACAAAAACCGCCGGGCTTTGCAGCGTCGGCGGTTGGTATGGGGAGGTTGTGTTTGCTTGCGCGTTTTCCTCTCATCCGCCGGGGACCGAGATAAAAAACCAAAAATAAAACGCGCTGCGAACTTGCATGGCAACCAATGTAGCACAGGAGTGCGGCAGTGCAGCAACCCCAGACTGTTGCGATTGCACGACAAACTGCTCGATGTCAGGCCCAATGTCCGGGCTTGTCTCAGCCCCGCAGGCGGCGCAACCAGGCATGCAAGCGCTGCAGCGCAGACACCTTGCGCGGCGGCGCCTCCTGAAGATCGCTGGGTGGATCGCTCTGGTGCTCGTACATATCCACCAGCAACAGCGCCTCGCCCAGCGTGCGCCATGCCAGCAGTTCGAAGTGGTCAAAACTCGCGCTTTCGCGGGTGCTGCGGCGCTCCAGCATTTGCTGCCAGTCGGCAATGGCATTGCGCAAGTCCCGCAACGCGCGCTGGTAGGCACCAAACTCATACAGCGCATGCCAAGCGGAACCCAGACCCGTCAAGAACAGCTGGTGCTCTCGCGCACAGTGCGACAGCGCCACAACGCGCCGCGTGATCTCGGCCGTGTCCGTACTGGTGCGGCGGGCGCGGACCGCTTCATCGATCTGCATGGACAGCGCACCCAGGCTGTCGCGCAGCTGGCGCGAGTCTTCGTCGGCCACACCTTCCCGCAGAAAACGGCTGATGTCCCCAAACGACTGGAGTGTCAGCAGTTGGCTGGGACGCGTAGCGGGCATGGTGATCCCCATTTTGCGCTGCCTGCAGAGCTGCGCAGCGCTTTGCACCTTCCGCGAAACGCAGGTGGTGGGAGCGCGCAACACATGGGCGCACCCGCGCCAGATCTCAGGCCGTCCCACCCACCGTCAGCCCCTCAATGCGCAGTGTGGGCTGGCCTACGCCCACGGGCACGCTCTGGCCTTCCTTGCCGCAGGTGCCCACGCCGCTGTCCAGGCGCATGTCGTTGCCGATCATGGTCACCTTCTTGAGCGACTCGGGGCCGCTGCCCACGATGGTGGCGCCTTTCACGGGGTACTGGATCTTGCCGTTCTCGACCCAGTAGGCCTCGCTGGCCGAGAACACGAACTTGCCCGAGGTGATGTCCACCTGGCCGCCACCAAAGTTGCTGGCGTACAGGCCCTTCTTGATGCTGGCGATGATTTCCTGCGGGTCCTTGTCGCCACCCAGCATGTAGGTGTTGGTCATGCGGGGCATGGGGATGTGGGCATAGCTCTCGCGGCGTCCATTGCCGGTGGGCGCCACGCCCATCAGGCGTGCGTTGAGGCTGTCCTGGATGTAGCCCTTCAGGATGCCGTCCTCGATCAGCACGTTGCGCTGGCTGGCATGGCCTTCGTCGTCCACGTTGAGCGAGCCCCGGCGGTCGGCGATGGTGCCGTCGTCGAGCACCGTGACGCCCTTGGCGGCCACGCGCTGGCCGATGCGGCCACTGAAGGCGGACGAGCCCTTGCGGTTGAAGTCACCCTCCAGCCCGTGGCCCACAGCCTCGTGCAGCAGGATGCCGGGCCAGCCCGAACCCAGCACCACCGTCATCTCGCCCGCCGGCGCGGGGCGCGATTCGAGGTTGACCAGGGCGGCATTCACGGCCTCGTCCACGTACTTGCCCATCTGCTCGTCGTCAAAATAGGCCAGGCCAAAACGCCCGCCGCCACCGGCGGAGCCCATCTCGCGGCGGCCGTTCTGCTCGGCGATCACCGTGACCGACAGGCGCACCAGCGGACGCACGTCGGCCGCCAGGGTGCCGTCGGCACGGGCCACAAGAACCACGTCGTATTCGCTGGCCAGGCCCGCCATGACCTGGGCCACGCGCGGATCCTTGGCACGGGCGCGTTGTTCCAGCCGCTCCAGCAGCGCGACCTTGGCCGTACTGTCCAGCGAGGCGATCGGGTCTACACCCGGGTACAGGCTGCGGCTCAATGCTACTTTTTTAGGAGCAATCTTTGCTTTACCAGCGCGCACAGAGGCCGAAATTGACCGCACAGTGCGGGCCGCATCCAGCAGCGATGCCTCGGAGATGTCGTCCGAATACGCAAAGGCCGTCTTCTCGCCGCTGACGGCACGCACACCCACACCCTGGTCAATGCTGAAGGAGCCCGTCTTGACGATGCCCTCCTCCAGGCTCCAGCCTTCGCTGCGCGTGTACTGAAAGTACAGGTCGGCATCGTCCACCTGGTGGGCACGGATCTCGGCCAGTGCACGGGCCAGGTGGCTTTCGTCGAGACCGAAGGGGGTCAGCAGCAGTTCACGGGCAACATCGATGCGCTGGCTGGTTGCCGCGCGCTGGGGGGCGGCAGTGGGGGTGCGGAAAGTCATCGGGGCATTTTAGGCGCCTGGCCATGCCCGCACGGGCGCAAGGGCACGGGCGGCAGCGCCTGCCACTGGGCTCCAGCCCCTCAGCCTGCCGCGGTCAGGTCGCTGGTTGGCGCGCCAGGTGCGTTTTGCTGGACGGACTCGATGCCCGCGTCGCGCGCCTTTTCGCCGGAGTACATCTGACTTTGGCCGATCACCTGGCCATTGGCCGCCTTGAGTGTGAAGTAGGGGGAGCCGTCCTTGGCACAGAGCCGTCCATAGCGGCCGTCGTTGGGTGCATTCTTCTTGACGGACTCGATGCCGTTGAGCGCGCTGGCCTTGGAGTCGTACATCTCGCTGGTCAGGATGACCTGCCCGTTGCCCGCCAGGAGGTTGAACACAAACTTGTCGTTCTTGGACTTCTTCAGCTCGAACTTCGACGCCATGGGAGTACCTCCAGAGGTTGCCAAAACACAGTTGGCAGCCGCTTTGTAACCGGAAGGCCCGGCGCACGCAACGCCGCACAAACCCCTGCGCCAGACCCGGCCATGAGCGAGCCTGCGGTCTCGCAGGGGATAGCAATCAGACCCTAAAGCGCAGCCCGAGGGTCCTTGGTGTCCTGCTTCTGCGCCCGCGCCACCGACATCAGGATGCCCAGCGCCAGCCCCAGCGTGACCATGGCCGTGCCGCCATAGCTGATGAAGGGCAGCGGCACCCCCACCACGGGCAGGATGCCGCTGACCATGCCCATGTTCACAAAGGCATACGTGAAGAAGATCATCGACACGGCCCCTGCCATCAGGCGCCCGAACAGGCTGGTGGCGCCCACGGCAATCGCCAGGCCGCGCCAGACGAGCAGCAGGAAGCAGACGATCAGGAACAGGTTGCCTGCGAGGCCGAACTCCTCGGAATAGGCAGCAAAGATGAAGTCGGTGGTGCGCTCGGGGATGAACTCCAGGTGGGTCTGCGTGCCGGCCATGAAGCCCTTGCCCCACACGCCCCCCGAGCCGATGGCGATCATGCCCTGGATGATGTGGAAGCCCTTGCCCAGCGGGTCGCGGGTGGGGTCCAGCAGCGTGCAGATGCGCTGCTGCTGGTAGTCGTGCAACACGGGCCAGCGCACCCCGTCCGCGCACCACGCATCGCCCATGATCACCAGGATGGCAATGCCCAGGCCGCCAATGAGCACTGGCGGCAGCACCAGCCTCCAGGACAGGCCGGCGAAGAAGATCACCGACAGGCCCGCCGCCAGCACCAGCAGCGAAGTCCCCAGGTCGGGCTGCTTCATGATCAGGCCCACCGGCACCACCAGCAGCAGCCCCGCCGCCACAAAATCCAGCGGGCGCAAGGTGCCCTCGCGCTTCTGGAACCACCAGGCCAGCATCAGCGGCATGGCGATTTTGAGGATTTCGCTGGGCTGGATGACGATACCCACGTTGATCCAACGTGTGGCCCCCTTCTTGGTGATGCCGAACAGCGCCACGGCCACCAGCAGCGCCACGCCCACTGCATACAGCGGCACGGCGCAGGCCATGATCTTTTGCGGCGGCACCTGGGAGACTACAAAAAGAATAGCACCCGCAATCAGCATGTTGCGCCCGTGGTCAGCAAAACGGGTGCCGTGGTCGAAGCCCGAGGAGTACATGGCAGTGAGGCCCGCGCAGGTCAGCAGGGCCACCACCAGAATGAGGGGAAGGTCGAACCCACGGAAAAGGGGAACAAGGCGCTGGGACAGCGTGGGCTTTTCAAATACGACGGCCATCCCCCGATTATCGGATGGCCAGGACAACGTGGCACCAGTTCCCTGCGCCGTCACCCCGCCTGCCGGAAGGCCATCACCGCCTGGTTGCGCAGGGTGCGCAGCAGGCCCAGGGCCTTGTCGTCCACCACAATACCGCCCGCCACCGTCTGGTCGGCATAGATCAGGGCAAAGGTCTGGCCCTTGATCTGCAGCGGCAGCAGCAGGAATGAGGGGGCATTGAGCCCCGTGCGGTACCACTGTGGCAAGCGCGCCTGCATGCGCGGCTCGGTGGCGTCGTTGATCAGGGTGTCGGCGCCGCGCAGGCACACGGCGGCAAACAGGTCGCCCTGGGCCTTCAGCGGCACCTTCATGGCGCGCACGGCGGCCTCGCTGCCCTCGCCCAGGCCAAAACGGCCGGTCAGCACCTCCGTCTTGGGGTCGCGCAGGCAAAACACCATGCGCCGAAAGCCCAGCGCCCGGAACATGGTCTCCAGGATCATGCGCAGCACGTCGTTGAGCTGAAAGCTCTCGACCATGGCATTGGTGATGTCCTGGATGCCCGCCGCCAGCACTTCATTGACCTGCGCCACCGACACCGCGCCGCCCGCCTGCGATTCGAGCACGGCCGGCAGGGGCGCGGTTTCGCTGGGGCGCAACTCGTGGGAGCCCAGGGCATCCTCGGCCACCGATGAGGCGCCTGCGGGCTGCGGCAGCCGCAGCAGCCGGGCGGCGGGGGTGTCGGGCGCCACCCGCAGGTCCAGCGCCTCGGCCAGCGCCACCAGCTTGTGGCGCGCGCGCAAGGTGGCCTCGGCAATGGACTCAGCCGACAGGGCCAGGGTGCGGGCGTACCGGGTCCCGACCTGGCCCAGCTGGGCCTCCATCTGGGCAGGATCGCCAAACAGCAGCGTGCTGGCCACCTCGTTGGCGGCCATGGCCGCCCAGCGCATGCGCTCCACGCCCTGCTCGGGCGCACGCTGCGTGGGCGACCCCATCGGTTTGCGCATGCAGCGCTGCAGGCTCTCGGGCAGGCCCCAGACGCGCGCCACCCCCACGCCCAGGTCTTCGAACCCCAGCCCCAGCACCTGCAGGGAGGCTGATTCCTCCCCCCCTTCCATGCGCCCCGAGGCCACCAGGCTGCGCACCTGGCGCGCTTCTTCAGGAAAGTAGAACTCGCACAGCATGCGCCCCAGGTTCTGGAACATGGCGCCGATGAAGGCTTCTTCGGCCGCCTGGCTGGCCCCGCACAGCTCGGCGGCCACCGAGCCCGCCATCATGGCGCGCAGGAACTCCTCGCGCATCTGGCTGGCGTGCGGCTTGTCCTGCATGTGGTCCAGCAGCACCAGGCTCAGCGCCATGTTGCGCACCGCGTTGAAACCCACCAGGCTCACCGCGCGCGACACGGTGCTGATGGTGCCCCGGCTGGCATGGGCATAGTGCACGCTGTTGACAAGGCGCAGCAGCTTGTTGGTCAGCGCCACGTCCTTGAGTATCTCGTGCGTGAGGTCGCTGATGCTGTCGTCTTCCGAATTGGCCACGCGCTGGATGCGCGCCACCGAATCCGACAGCGCCGGGAAATCGCTTTTGTGGCGCATGCGCCGCAGCAAGAAGTCCAGCGTGGCATTGCTCGCCGCAGTGGGGGCACTCGCCGGGGCGGCCCAGGCGCGCAGCGCGTCGCGGAAATCCGCCGCCGAGGCGTAGCGCTGGCCGGGGTCGCGCGCCATGCCACGCTGCAGGATGGCGCGCAGGCCGTCGTCCACGCCCGGCCCCAGGTCTTCGGGCAGGGCAAGGTCTTCGTTCGCCAGGCGGTACAGCGCCTGCCAGGTGTCCTTCTGGTGGATCAGCGGCTTGCCCGAGAGCAGCTCGACCAGCACCAGCGCGGCAGAGTACACGTCCATCGCCGGGGTGGGCGCTGCGCCTGCAGCGGCCTCGGGGGCCATGTAAGCCGGTGTGCCGCTGGCCAGTTGCGCATCCGGCGCGGCTTGCACGGGGGCAGCCAGGCCAAAGTCCATCACCCGCGCGTGGCGCTGGGCATCGACCATGATGTTGGAGGGCTTGAGGTCGCGGTGCACGATGCCCGCCTGGTGCGCGGCCTGCAGGCCGTCGAGCACATCCACCATCAGCGCCACGGCATCGTGCGGCGTGCACCGCCCCTGCTGGGCCAGGTGTTCGGCCAGCGTGCGGCCGGGCACATATTCGAACACGATGTAGGGCTGCAGGCCCTGCACATCGGCCTCGAACACGGGCACGATGTACGGATGGGCCAGGCGCCCCACGTGGCGTGCTTCGCGCAGCCACTGCTCAAGTACCGAAGAGTCCTGATCCTGCAAGGGGCGCATGAGCTTGATGGCCACCTCGCGCTGCAGGCGCGGGTCCACCGCCAGCCACACCGTGGCCTGCGCACCCCGGCCCAACTGCTTTTTCAGCTCAAAGCGGCCCAGCGTGGCGGGAGGCTTGTCGCCTGATCCGAGCGCCCAACGTCGGGTGGTGGAGAGCGGGGCAAAATCGGGCATGGTGCAGGGGGCGAATCAAGGCGCCGCGCTGCATGGCGCCCCGTGGTTACGATTTGATACCTCGCATCTTATGCCTGCGCCGCCCGGTCTGGAGCAGTGATTCCCCTGCCCCGCGTTTTTCTCGCTTTTTTTTGTCTCCTGATGGCCACCACGCACCTTTTGTACCTGCACGGTTTCCGCTCCTCGCCCCTTTCGGCCAAGGCCCGCCAGATGGCGGCGCATGTGGCCCAGCACCACCCGGCGGTCACCTTCTGGTGCCCGCAGTTGCCACCCTCTCCACAGGCGGCCATGGCGCTGGTGGCAGAGGGCATTGCCACCTGGCCGCGCGCGGCGATGGCGGTGGTGGGGTCGTCGCTGGGCGGGTTCTATGCCAGCTGGGTGGCCCAACACGCGGGCTGCCCCACAGTGATGCTGAACCCCGCCGTGGACCCGGCCCGCGATCTGGCCCGCTACATCGGCGAACAGACCACGTGGCAAAACCCCGAAGAGCGTTTCTACTTTCTGCCCGAGTACATCGCCGAATTGCAGGCCCTGGACATGCGCGGCCGCCCACCGGCGGGCCCGGAGCTGGCCATCATTGCGAAGGGTGACGAAGTGCTCGACTGGCGCGAGATGGCGGGGCGCTATCCCCAGGCCCGGCAGATCGTGCAAGAGGGCGGGGACCATGCGCTGGGCAAATTTGCCGACTACCTGCCGCAGGTGGTGGAGTTTCTGGACCTGGCCTGAGCCTCAACCTGAGCCTATTCCGGGGCACAACGGAACCGCGTCAGGGCGCTGTCAACACCCCCGACGCCCTGGCTGCCCCCGGCCCCTTCCAGCGCTCGTACTCCGCCGGGTAGGCGATGCGATAGCGCTTCATGTGGAACGCAGCCTCATCGTCTTTGCCCAGCAGCACGGCGCTCTCGATCAGCGCCTGGATGACGCGGGGTTCGGGCGAGAAATGCAGCAGCTCACCCGCCAGCAGATTGATCTGTGGCGCAGTCTCGCGTGTGAGCCCGATGGTGGACAACAACGCGAAATCCACCTGGTCCGAGAAAAACAGGGTGTCGGACACCTTGGCCATGGTGTCCTCCTGGTAGGCGGCAGGCCGCAGCGGCATGGGGCGGTACAGCATGCCGACACGGTAGTGCTCCCACAGCACCAGCATTCCTGCACCGGCGGCACCCGCCAGCACCAGCATGGCTGCCAACTTGGTGGTGCGGGAGGAGACCCAGGGGGGCACCGCCTGCGGCCACAGCAACAAGGCTACGGCCAGCGCCGAGACCACCTGGAAAGGCCCGTACCAGAGCGGAAACTCCAGCATGCTGTGCACGCCCACAATGGCCAGCACACCCCAGGCCAGCTGGCGCACAGGATCGGTTTCAGCCCAGGGGCGTGCACGCACCACCCAGGCCAGCACCACCGCACACACCAGCACGGCCACCGGCACCCCCAGCTCTACGGCCAGCTGCAAGGGCAGGTTGTGGGCGTTGTCCAGCAGCACACAGAACCGCTCACCGGGGAACAGGGTGATGTAGTGCGCGTAGTCCAGCTCACCCCAGCCCCAGCCCAGCCACGGCTTTTGCGCGATCAGGTGCAGCACATTCGCCCACAGCACGCGGCGGCTGTTGCAGCCCTGCTCGTCACCGAGGAAGCGTGTGAAGAGACCATCGGTGCTGAAGCCGGTCCACTCCAGCAACAGGCGTGGCAGCAGCCAGGCCGCCGCTGTGTACATCAGCACCCCAATCAGCGACAGCACCAGAGCCACACGCCCCCCACGGCGGCTCCATACCACCAACAGACATACCACCAGCAGCCACTGCAGGGCGCCTGTGCGCGATGCCGTGGCTGCACTGGCTATGGCCAGCAGGGCCAGGCCCCAGGCCAGCAGCAACCCCACCAGCCAGGAGGGCCAGGCGCGCCCCCCGCCGAGCAGGGCGCTTGGTGCCGCGCCGGCCTGGTTGCCACCTTCGATCCGCGTCTGGAGCTGGACCACCAGCCACAACAAGGCCCACACCCCCAGGCTCAACAAAGAAGCCTGCTGGTTGCGCTGGCGCAGGTTGCCGATCGCCTGGCCCGGCGCAGAAGCATGCACCCAGGGCGAGAACCCCAGATCTCCACCAAAAAACTGCGCCAGCCCGATACCACCGCCCAGCACACCCGCCAGCACCAGCCCGAGCGCCAGATGCGACGCCATGAAAGTCCGCGCATCTGCGCGGGCTGCATATCCCCCCACGGAGGCACGCATGTGCCAAGAGCGGGCCCCCAGCAACACGCAAATCACCAAACCACACGACCACGAGGCCACCACGGGCCAGAAATTGAAAATCGGGGCTTCTGTATAGCCAAACACAAAAGGCAGCGTCAAAGCCACCAGAAACAGCGGTGCGGCAACAGCGTCAAAAAGCATGGGGCTCACTCAGAAAGGGTTCAGCGCTGGGGCGATGCCGGCGAGGTGGTGCGCATCATAGGGGGTGGCTTGCGCGCCCCGCATCCGGGCGCCCGGCGCCGCCCATGGGACAATCCCTGCCATGCATGCACTGTTTGAAGAAGCTGGCAAATTTCTCGCCGGCCGTATCCTGTCGGAAGCCGACACATCCGCCCAGGTCGAGCTGGATTCGGGCAAACGGGTCAAGGTCAAGGCCGCCCACATCCTCCTGAAGTTCGAAAAACCCGCCCCAGCCGAACTCATCGCCCAGGCCCAGGCCGTGGCCGAGACCATCGAACTGGACCTGGCCTGGGAATTCGCGCCCGAAGACGAGTTCGGCTTTGCCGACCTGGCGCGGGACTATTTCTCCGAGAACGCCACGCTGGCCCAGCAGGCCGGTGCGCTGTTCCGCCTGTACGACGCGCCGCACTACTTCCGCCGAGCGGGCAAGGGCCGCTTCAAGAAGGCATCGGCCGAGATCCTGCAGCAGGCGCTGGCCGCCATCGAGAAGAAAAAGGCCCTGCTTGCGCAAATCGACGAGTGGGCCGCCCAGTTGGGACGCGGCGAATGCCCCCAGCCCATCCGCGACCAGCTCTACAAGATCCTGTTCAAGCCCGACAAGAACGCGCCCGAGTACAAGGCCGTGGTGGACGCCAGCCGCGCCACACACACCGCGCCACTGGACCTGCTGCAAAAGGCCGGCGCCATCGACTCGGCCTACCAGTTCCACTGGAAGCGCTTTTTGTTCGAGAACTTCCCCAAGGGCACAGGCTTTCCCGCCGTCACGGCGCCCGCCATTGCCGACGAGCTGCCGCTGTCCACCGCGCAGGCGTACTCCATCGACGACTCGCAGACCACCGAAATCGACGATGCGCTGTCCGTCCAGGGCCTGGGCACCGGCACTGTGGTGCTGGGCATCCACATCGCCGCACCGGGCCTGGCCATCCAGCCGGGCAGCACCATTGACCAGCTCGGCCGCGCGCGCCTGTCCACGGTGTACATGCCGGGCTACAAGATCACCATGCTGCCCGACGACGTGGTGCAGACCTACACGCTGGACGAAGGCCGCGCCAACCCAGCCGTGTCGCTGTACGTCACCATCGACGAGGACACGCTGGAGTTCAAAAGCTCCGAGACCAAGCTGGAGCGCGTGCACGTGGCCGCCAACCTGCGCCACGACCAGCTTGACGCGGTGGTGACGGAAGAATGGCTCTCCAACCCGGCATTTGAGCATCAAAACGACCCCCAGCGCCTGTCTGACCTGCGCCCCCAGCTATCATTTTTGCACCGCCTGGCCAAGGACCTCAAGGCCCGCCGCGAGGTGGCGCGCGGCAAGCCCGAGAACTTCAACCGGCCGGACTACAACTTCCGCCTGGTCGGCAACAACGGTGCCGAGCCCACGGGTGATGAACAAGTGCAGATCAGCGTGCGCCAGCGTGGTGCGCCGCTCGACCTGATCGTGGCCGAGGCCATGATCGTGGCCAACAGCACCTGGGGCAGCTGGATGGCCGAGCTGGGCGTGCCCGGCATCTACCGCAGCCAGGCCAGCATGGCGCCCGGCGTGAAGGTGCGCATGGGCACCAAGGCGCTGCCGCACGCGGGCATCGGCGTCAAGGCCTATTCGTGGGCCACCTCGCCCCTGCGCCGCTACACCGACCTGGTCAACCAGTGGCAGATCATTGCCTGCGCGCGCCACGGCAAGACCGCCGCGCTGGCCGCGCCCTTCAAGCCCAAGGACGCCGACCTGTTCTCCATCATCAGCAGCTTTGACGCCGCCTACAGCGCCTACAACGGCTACCAGGCGGGCATGGAACGCTTCTGGACGCTCAAGTACGTGGAACAGAACGGCATCACCGAGCTCAACGCCACCGTCTTCAAGGAAGGCCCGGGCGGCAGCTTTTTGGTGCGGGCGGACGACATTCCGCTGGTCTTCCCCGTGCTGGGCGCACAGAACCTGCCGCGCGGCGCGCGCCTGAAGGTGAAGCTGGGCGAAGTGGACGAGATCACCCTCGACATTCACGGCACCGTGATCGAGCGCCAGGACGACCCGGCCGACGCCAGCGACGACGGCCCGGTGGAAGATGCGGACGAGGACGACGACACCGTGGCCGGCCCGATTGCGATTGCGGTGGATGTGAACGAAGCTCCCGCCGAAACCGCTGCGGCCGCCCCCGCCGCCTGACCACGCCCCCTGATAATTGCCGGCGATGAAACTCCCCGCCTTCCTCCGCACCGTCAGCACGCTACAGCTTGCGCTGGGTTTCTCGGTGGCCGTGCACGCCGCACTCATCTCGGTGCGCTTCATCGACCCCGAGGGCTTCAACCGCGTGTTCCAGGACACGCCGCTCGAAGTCATTCTGGTCAACGCCAAGTCCAACGAGCGCCCCGACAAGGCCCAGGCGATTGCCCAGGCCAGCCTGGCGGGCGGCGGCGATGCCGAGAAGGGCCGCGCCACCAGCCCCCTGCCCTACACCGCGCTCACAGCCGTGGGCGACGACTACGAAGAAGCGCAGCGCAAGATGGATGCGATGCAGGAGCAGCAGGCGCAATTGCTGGCCCAGCTGCGCAAGCAGCTCGCCACCATGCCCGAGCCCGACCCGCGCAAGCCCAGCCAGAGCGCCGACCAGGCGAATGAGCAGGAAAAGCGCCGCCAGCTCGTCAAGCTGCTGGCCGAGATCGAAAAGCGCATCAACGAAGAAAACTCGCGCCCCAAGAAGCGCTACATCA
Organism: Acidovorax sp. Q11; assembly: GCF_054950075.1. Classification (NCBI taxonomy): domain Bacteria; kingdom Pseudomonadati; phylum Pseudomonadota; class Betaproteobacteria; order Burkholderiales; family Comamonadaceae; genus Acidovorax; species Acidovorax sp. Q11. The sequence goes on from NZ_JBUDZG010000014.1 coordinate 96,427, forward strand.
GCCCCGCCACGCGTGAAGAGGCCTACGCCATCTACTACGACGCGCTGCGCCGCAAGGTCGAAGACAAGGGCACCGAGAACTTCCCCGAGCAGGCCGGGCGCAAGCTGTATGGTGAGCTGACCATGATCGTCACCGTCAACCACGACGGCCGCGTGCTGGGCACCGAGGTGGTGCAAGGCTCGGGCAACAGCACCCTGGACCGCCGCGCCGAGGCCATTGCGCGTGCCGCCGGGCCCTTTGGTGCCTTCGGCGCCGACATGCGCAAAAAGGCCGACCAGATCGCCATGGTGGCGCGCTTCAAGTTCACCCGCGACCAGACCCTCGAAACCACCGTCCGGTAGTTCCCGGCGCGGCCCCCCCCCCTCGGGGCCACCCGCACAAGCTTTTGTCATGAGCCAAACCCCCGACCTGTATTGCGTGATGGGCAACCCCGTGGCGCACAGCCGCTCGCCCGCCATCCACGCCCGCTTTGCCGAACTGACGGGCGAGCCCATCGCCTACGAACGCCGCCTCGTGCCCCTGGACGGCTTTGCCCAGGGCGTGCGCGCGTTCGCTGCCGAAGGCGGGCGCGGCTGCAACGTCACCGTGCCCTTCAAGACCGAGGTGCCCGGCCTGGCCACCGAATGCAGCGCACGCGTGCAATTGGCGGGCGCCGCCAACACCCTCACCTTCCAGGCCGACGGCAGCCTGTATGCCGACAACACCGACGGCCTGGGCCTGGTGGCCGACATCACCCACAACGCGGGCGTGCCGCTGGCCGGGCGCGATGTGCTGCTGGTGGGGGCAGGCGGTGCTGCGGCGGGTGTGCTGGGCCCGCTGCTGCTGGCCGGTGCGCGCCACATCACCGTGGCCAACCGCACGCTGGCCAAAGCCCAGGCGCTGGTGCAATCTCATCACCCACTCGCCTCGCTACAAAAAGCAGAGCTAGAAGCGCTAGAACCACGCGCGGTAACAGCCAATTTCGACGTAGTCATCAACGCCACCGCCAGCAGCCTGGCCGGTGCCGGGGTGCCCGTGCCCGCCACCGTGCTGCGCCCTGGGTGCCTGGCCTACGACATGATGTACGGCCCCGCCGCCCAGGAGTTTCTGGACTGGGCCCGCAGCCACGGCGCAGTGCCCCGCGACGGCCTGGGCATGCTGGTGGAGCAGGCCGCCGAGGCCTTTTTGCTGTGGCGCGGCGTGCGCCCGCCCTCGGCCCAGGTGCTGCGCGAGATGCAGCAAGCCACCGCCTGAGCCCCTGAGGACGACGCCATGAAAGCCGTGTTGCGCTGGCTGGGCCTGCTGGTGATCGCGCTGGTTGCGCTGCAGCTGTTTTTTGTGCTGCGCATTGCTGCCATGGTGGTCATCAACCCTGAATCCACCACCTTCCAGCGCTCCGAAGCCTGGACACTGCTATCCACCAAAGGCCATGTACCCTGGCGCCAGCAATGGGTGCCCTACGCGGACATCTCCGACCACCTCAAACGCGCCGTCATCGCCTCGGAAGACGATGGTTTTGTGAACCACGACGGTGTGGACTGGAACGCCATCGAAAAAGCCTGGGAGCGCAACGCCAAGGCCGAAGCCCAGGCCAGCAAGGCCCAGGCCCGCGCGCCCGACCGCCCGGTGCGCGCGCCCAAGATCCGGGGTGGCTCCACCATCACCCAGCAGCTGGCCAAGAACCTGCTGCTGTCGGGCGAACGCACGCTGCTGCGCAAGGGGCAGGAATTTGTGCTGACGTTGGCGCTGGAGCAGTTGCTGAGCAAACAGCGCATCCTGGAGATTTACCTGAACAACGTGGAATGGGGCGAAGGCGTGTTTGGCGCCGAAGCCGCCGCGCAGCACTACTTCCGCAAAAGCGCCAGCCGCCTGGGCACCGCCGAAGCCGCGCGACTGGCGGTGATGCTGCCTGCGCCCAAGCGGTTTGAGAAAACGCCCGGATCGGCCTACCTGGCGGGGCGCACGCGCACGATCCTGGCGCGCATGGGCGGCGCGGAGCTGCCCTGAACATCACCCAACATCCGAGCAACGCGCCTCATCGCCCTCGGGACGCCTCACGCCGCTGCAGCCACAGCGCAGACGCCCCGTCAGGCCGCAGCGTCACCTGCAACCGGGGCGCCCCCACGGCAGCCCCCTCCGGCAACCGCACCGTGTAGCGCTGCAGCAGCATGGCCGCCAGCAGCGTCATCTCCAGCATCGCAAAGTGCTGGCCAATGCACACGCGCGGGCCCAGGCCGAACGGGATCCACGCGCCCCGGGGCATGGGCGGCGCGCCGTCCAGAAACCGCTCGGGCCGGAAGCAATCCGGCTCGGCAAACCAGCGCGCGTCGCGGTGCAGCACCCAGGGGGTGATGCGCAGCATGGCCCCCCGGGGCACCGACACGCCGCCCAGCGTGATGGGCGCGGTGGTGCGGCGGCTCATCAGCGCGGCGATCGGGGGGTACAGGCGCAGCGCTTCCTTCAGCGTGGCACCCAGCCAGGGCAGTTGGGCCAGGTGCTCGGGGCCGGGGGTGCCGCCCTGCAGCACGGCATCGACCTCGGCCTGGGCGCGCTGCGCGGCCTCGGGGTGCTGGGCCATGAGCAGGGTCCACCACAGCAGCGTGGTGGCGCTGGTTTCGTGCCCGGCCTGGAAGCTGACGATGCACTGGTCAAACACTTCCTGCGGAGACAGAGCCTCGCCCGTTTGGTCGTCGCGCAGGGTCAGCAGCATGTGCAGCAGGTCTGAGCGCGCAGGGGCACCGGGTGCGGCCACCTCGGCCTGGCGGGCATGGATGTGGCGCCAGACCAACCCCTTCAACGACCGGATAGCGCGCCGCTTGGCCGCCTTGCCGGGCAGGGGCAGCCAGTCGGGCAGCGTGAAGGGCATGAACATTTCGCGGAAGGCGGCTTCCGACAGCGTCTGCGTGGCCCAGGCGGCATCGCGCGCATCGGCCTGGGCGGATTCGCTGAACAGCGTGCGCAGGATCACATCCATGGCCACATCGGTCCAGAGCGCATCCACGGCCACCCGCGCACCAGGCTGGCCCGGGGGCACGGCCGCGTCAAGCGCACTGCGGGCGGCATCGGTCATCAGCTGCGCGTAGCCCGCCACCCGCTTGGGGCTGAAGGCAGGCATGAGCATGCGGCGCTGGCGCTGCCAGGTGTCGCCTTCGGTCACCAGCACGCTCTGGCCAAACACCTCCTCGAACACCGCGATGCCCCGCTCCCAGCGGATGAGCTGGTCGGCATGGGTGATGAGCGCCTCGCGCACCAGATCGGGGTGCATCAGGTCCCAGGCGTCCTCGTAGCCCAGGCGCATGCGGGTGAGGTCGCCGTGCTCGCGCTGCAGCCGGGTGACAAAGCCCAGGTAGTCGGCGCGCATGGCGCGCAGCAGCGGCAGGCCCCACCAGCGGCTGCGCGGGCCGCCGGGTGTTGCTGGCGCGGGGTGAAGTGTGGCGGAGGAGGCAGAGGCAGTGGTGGCTGTGGACTGGTTCATGCCCCACATGCTGCAGCGCAGTAGCACTGCGGTATTGAACGATTGCGACAGCACCCGTCGCCTACACTCGCGCCCCATGGCAAGCTTGGCCCCACCCTCCCTCCGGCACCCCGCCGGGCTGATCCCTTCGGGCGAGCTGTGGCTGCCGCGCGCCAGCCTCACGGCCTGCCTACGCGCCGCCGTGGCTCGCAGCACGGTGGGCTACACGCTCAGCGACGCACAGCGCATCAACCGCTTTCCGGCATCCCCTTTGTGCAGCTTGAGCTGGTGGTTTGAAGGCCGCAGCGAGGCCCTGGTGGCCGAGCGCCCCGACACCATGCCCACGCAGCACAGCCCGCGCGAGGCCTACCCCGGCCGCTGGGTGCTGGCGGGCCCGCAGACCCGCCCCACCTCCAGCTACTGTGAGGGCCCCACACACGCCATGATGGTGATGTTCATGCCCGACGCGCTACACCAGCTCACCGGCGTGGATCCCGGTGCCCTGACCGACCGCATGGTGGACGCGCAGTCGCTGTTGCCGTCCGACTGGCTGGCGCTGTGCGAGACCGTGCAGAACCTGCCCGACAACGCGACCCGCATGCAGTGCCTGGAAGATTTTCTGGAGCCCCGCTGGCAAGCCTGCCGCCCCGCCCAGGCATTGCCCACACAGCGCTATGGCGACTGGGCTGCACACCTGGCGCAGCGCGCCGCCCTGTCCGCCCCCGGCCGCAGCCTGCGCCAGCTGGAGCGGCGCATCAAGCGCTGGGCCGGCCTGCCGCTGCGCGAGCTGCGCGGCTTTGGCAAGGCGGAGCAGGCATTCTTCGACACCATCGCGGCCGATGCGGCGCAGGGTTCGGTCAAATGGGCCGATGTGGCGGCGGGCGCCGGGTTCTCGGACCAGTCGCACCTGTGCCGCGTCACGCGGCGCATCACGGGCTATGCGCCGCAGGCGCTCTACGACGGCATTTACGGCGACGAGGCGTTCTGGGCGTACCGCATCTGGGTGTAGGTGGGCGTCGCGACGCTGCAGTTGCCCGCCACGACAGTGGGCGGCGCAGGCCATACCGCCCCGTATGATCCGCCCCATGCTTGCCAAGTTGATGAGTTTTATCCTGCTGGGGATCGTGCGGTTTCTGACCGGCTCCCAGGCCCGCTGGTATGGCTGCCCGCCCAAGGCCGAGCAGCGCATCTATTTCGCCAACCACCAGAGCCATGCCGACATGGTGCTGATCTGGGCCGCGCTGCCCGAAGAGCTGCGCAGCATCACGCGGCCCATCGCGGCCAAGGACTACTGGACCAAGACACCGTTCCGGCAGTGGATCACCACCGCCGTGTTCAACGCCGTGTATGTGGACCGCCAAGCCACGCCCGCGCGCCCGCCCGCCCCTGCGGCGATAGAGCCCGTGGGCGTGATCGGCGCCATGGCCACCGCATCAGCGGACGCCGACACCGCAATGGCGGGCGGCCCCGACCCGTCACCCGACAAGCCGCCGCGCACACCCACGCCCGAAGAACTGCGCGCCGCCCTCCCAGAATCCGACCCACTGGCACCGCTCGTGCGGGCGCTGGCCAGCGGCGACTCCATCGTGATCTTCCCCGAGGGCACGCGCGGACATGGCGACGAACCGCAGTCCTTCAAATCCGGCCTGTTCAAGCTGGCGCAGATGTTCCCGCAGGTGGTGCTGGTGCCCGCCTGGATCAACAACGTGCAGCGCGTGATGCCCAAAGGCGAAGTGGTGCCGGTGCCCATCCTGTGCTCGGTGACCTTTGGCGCGCCAATCCAGCTCGAAGCGGGTGAAGAACGCCGCCCCTTCCTCGATCGCGCACGCCGCGCCGTGATCGCCTTGCGGGAAGTCTGAATATGACCCCCACGCTCATCGCTTCGCGTATCGCTGCCCCCCAAGGGGGCGCGTCATTGCCTTCGGGCGGCCGGGCGGCAACCGCACTACAAGCCCCCACGCTCATCGCTTCGCGTATCGCTGCCCCCCAAGGGGGCGCGTCATTGCCTTCGGGCGGCCGGGCGGCAACGACATGAACAACTTCCTCCGCGGCTTGACCGCCACCCAACAGATCGGCGCCCTCTTCATCGCCGTGTTCGGCATCCTGTCCATCGTCACCGTGTGGGCCTTTGTGCGCAATCTGCGCGAGCATGCGAGTGACGACCCAGAGTCCGAAGCACGCATGCTGGAGGCCAGGCGCTTCTGGGGCCTGCTCAAGACCTCATGGATGATGGCCACCGTGTTCTGGGTGGGCTGGGTGCTGGGCGACACCGTGGCCACTGTGCTGTTTGCCATCGTGGGATTTTTTGCGCTGCGCGAGTTCATCACCCTCTCGCCCACGCGCCGCGGCGACCACCGCAGTCTGGTGCTGGCGTTCTTCGTGGTACTGCCGCTGCAGTTCTGGATCGTGGGCAGCAAGATGTTCGACCTGTTCACGGTCTTCATCCCGGTCTATGTGTTCCTGGCGCTGCCGGTGGTGAGTGCGCTGGCCAACGACCCACAGCGGTTTCTGGAGCGCAATGCCAAGCTGCAGTGGGGCATCATGGTCTGCGTGTATGGCATGAGCCATGTGCCCGCGCTGCTGCTGCTCGACTTCCCGGGCTACCGCGACAAGGGCGCGTTCCTGGTGTTCTTCCTCGTCTTTGTGGTGCAGACCTGCATGGTGGTGCAACACCTGCTGGGGCGGCGCTTTCCGCACACCCCCGTGGCGCCGCAGGTGAGCCAAAGCTTCCAGTGGGCCAGCTGGCTGGCTGGCGTGGCGGCCGGTGGCGTGGCGGGCGGGCTGCTCACCTTCATCACCCCGTTCAAGCCCGGCCAGGCGCTGGGCATGGCCCTGCTGGCCTGCGTCGCGGGCAGCCTGGGGCACCTGGTGATGAAGGCCCTGAAGCGCGACCGGGGCATCACCAGCTGGGGCATGCAGGGCATGTCCGTCACCGGCGCAGGCGGCCTGCTCGACCGGGTGGATGCATTGTGTTTTGCGGCCCCCGTGTTCTTCCACTCGGTACGCTGGTACTTTGGACTTTGAGAAAAAATGGCCACCTGCGCGCGACCACACTGTCCCAATAGCTATTAAATTTATAGCAAATGCGTATCCTTGGCATTGACCCCGGCCTGCAGACCACCGGCTTTGGCGTGGTGGACATGGACGGCCACAAGCTCAGCTATGTGGCCAGCGGCACCATCCGCACCACCACGCTGGCCCTGGGCGACCTGCCCGGGCGCCTGAAGATCCTGTTCGACGGCATCACCGAGGTCGCAGCGCGCTACGAGCCCGATGTGGCCTCGGTCGAAATCGTGTTCGTCAACGTCAACCCCCAGTCCACCCTGCTGCTCGGCCAGGCACGCGGCGCCGCCATCACTGCCCTGGTGGCCAGCAACCTGCCCGTGGCCGAATACACAGCCCTGCAGATGAAAAAAGCCGTCGTCGGCCACGGCCGCGCCGCCAAGAGCCAGGTGCAGGAAATGGTGCGGCGGCTGCTGCAGCTGCCCGGGCTGCCGGGCACGGATGCAGCCGACGGCCTGGGCATGGCCATCACCCATGCGCACGCCGGTGCGGCCATGGGGCGGCTGGGCGAGGCGGCCACGCTGAACCGGCGGCAGCATGCGATGTACAAGGGGGGGCGGAGCTACTGACCGCCAGAGCGGCTTTCCATGCCCCGCCACAAAGGTCAGCGCCCCAGTCCGCGCTTGAGCTCCTTGAGCAGCAGCAGCACCTGGTTGGAGGCATGGCGGCAGCTGCTGTTGAGCAGTTGTACCGCCTTTTGCTGCTCGCCGGACTGGAACAGCGTGACCACATCGGCGGCCTGCTGGTGGAAATATTTGTGGCGGGCCACCAGCATCTCGAACGCTGGGTAGTGGCCGAGCCGCACGCGCCCGGTGCCGTACAGCCAGCGGCCCAGGTCGCAGCGGTCGTCGTGGCAGATGCGTTCGGGCCGCATGACCTCGTCGGAGCGGCCGTTGACCATGTCCTGCAGCTGCAGGCGCCAGCGCTCGTGGCTGGCAATGGCGGCATCGATGTCGATTTCGGTCATGAGGGTGGCCGCGTATTCCGCGTCCAGCACCAGCTCACTGCCGTTGTCCTCCATGGCCCAGGTGGTGTCGGGGCTGGTCGGATCCTGCTCCTTGATTTTGAACAAACGGCTGAAAAAACCCATCGTCATCCCTTTTGCGGCCACAGTCCGCGCACACCGGAACATGCCCGCGCGGAAAAGTCTTGAAACATTCTGTGGCGCCGTCGCCATTTTGGCTACCAAAAAATGGCCCAGTCGTGAAAATCGAGCCAGGCAACCCTTCAGGCCCTGCCAGCTCTGCCCCGGCGCCAGCACAAAGGCACCAGCAGCCGGACAATGCGGCCATGACTTCTACACCCCGCCGCCCCGCCCTGTCGATGCTGGACCTGGTGGCCGTCCGCGAAGGCGGCACCGTGGCCAATGCCCTTCAGATTGCATTGCGCACTGCACAGCACGCCGAGAAACTGGGTTTTGCCCGCTACTGGCTGGCCGAACACCACAACATGGCAGGCATTGCCAGTTCGGCCACGGCCGTGCTGGTGGGGCACATTGCCGGTGGCACCTCAAGCATCCGCGTGGGTTCGGGCGGCGTGATGTTGCCCAACCACGCGCCGCTGGTGGTGGCCGAGGCCTTTGGCACCCTGGCCGAGCTGTACCCGGGCCGCATCGACCTGGGCCTGGGCCGCGCGCCCGGCACCGACCCCACCACCATGCGCGCGCTGCGCCGCAGCCGGGTGGAGACAGCCGACGACTTTCCGCAGGACGTGGCCGAACTGCAGCGCCTGCTGGCCCCCGCCGAGCCCGGCCAGCGCCTGATTGCCATGCCCGGCGCAGGCACCAATGTGCCCATCTGGCTGCTGGGCTCCAGCCTGTTCTCGGCGCAGCTGGCGGCCGAGCGCGGTCTGCCCTATGCCTTTGCCTCGCACTTCGCGCCGCGCCTGCTGCACCAGGCGATCGACCTGTACCGCAACCTGTACCGGCCATCCGCCGCCTGGCCCCAGCCCTACGTGGCGATCGGCGTGCCGCTGATCGCAGCGCCCACCGATGAGGAAGCGGAGTTTCTGGCCAGCAGCACCTACCAGCGGGTGCTGGGCATTCTGACGGGCGACCGGCGCCGCCTGCTGCCGCCCATCGAGAACTACGGGGCGCGCCTGCAGCCGCAGGAGCGTGCAGCCATCAGCGACTTTCTGGCAGCTGCCGTGATTGGTGGGCCGGATACGGTGCGTGCGGGTCTGGCGCAGCTCAGCGAAGCCTCCGGGGCTGACGAGCTGATGCTGGTGAGTGATGTGTACGACCCGGCGTTGCGCCTGCGGTCATTGGACATTGCTGCGCAGGCCCACGCCAAGGCGTGGGAGCGCAGCTAAAGGCCTCAAAGAACTAGCTCTTCAGCCCTGTGTAGATGTAGGTCTGTTCCTTGCTCGCACTCTGCCCCATGATGAGGATAGATCGGCTTGTATTGTTGTACAGAACGACGTGGTTGACAACAGCACCATTGGCCACCGGGCAAGTGCTCCCATCAAAGGTCATCGGCAAGTCAAACACATTCCGGCCACTGGCACGTGGAACAAGGGTCCCACGAACAGAGCAGCCCGGGTAGGAGGTCGTCGAAACCAGTCCACCCGTGGTAACAGACAACGAGATCAAGGGCGCGCTCACCTGGTTACCGATGCCAGTGCCCACGTATGTACCCAGCAACTCACTCACGGCAGCAGGTTGCTCATACCGAACACCGTAGTTGCCAGAGTATTTCCAGCCATTGGAAGCGGTGACCTGGATCGAGTCCCGCACTGCATACCGGCCAAAGTAGCTCACAGACTCGATTTTGCGATCGGTCAGATGGGCTTGATCCACTACGTTGAGATAGCGGCCTGTGCCCGTAATGGCATCTGGGGCCGACGCCTGAATGTTGCCTTGTGAAAAGCCAACAACCGTACTGTCTACGGCACTCACAATATTCCAGGTCTCGCCGTTCTCCAGCACGACACCTTGCACACTCAAGGCGATGGCATCAGGGGTCTGCCCAGTCCAAAGACCTTCTGCACCTGAGACGACGGTTGCTGGTGGTTTTGCGGGTGGAGGGGCTGCATCACTACCGCCACCACCGCAAGCAGACAGGGCCACAGCGGCAAACAACCCTCCCAGGGTGGTCATTTTGTTCATTTCTTCTCCTTCGTGAATGAATGCCGGGGGTTGGCGCTATGGCGCAAACCCCCTCCTAATTTACCGTCACATCTTAAGCGCACGTGCCACACACGGCACAACAATGGATTGCACACCAGATGTTTGTCGTCTCACCCACGCTACATTGAGGGAGCCAAGCAAGCCCTTCGCCCAGAAACATGCCAGAAACACTCCCTATGCGCCAAACCAAGGAGACCGCTCGCCAAGGCACCGCCAGCCGCTACTATGGCGGGTTGTTGCCTTACAGCCCACGCCCGCATGCCCGCTTTTTCCTTTGAAGCCCTGGACGCCCAGGGCCAGACCCGCAAGGGCCTCATGGAGGCCGATACCGCCAAGGCTGCGCGCAGCCTGCTGCGGGCGCAGGCCCTGGTGCCGCTGGCGGTGGAGCCGGTGCAAACCGGTCAGTCGCAGGACGGTCGCGCTGCCAGCCTGGGCCAGCGCCTGTTCACGCGGCCCGTGTTCAGCGCCACCGCCCTGGCCATCTGGACGCGGCAGATCGCCGGGCTGGTCTCGTCGGGCTTGCCGCTGGAGCGTGCGCTCACGGCCCTGTCGGAAGAAGCCGACGACGAACGCCAGCGCCACCTGGTGGCCGCGCTGCGCGCCGAGGTCAATGCGGGCGCCACGTTCGCCCGCGCCCTGTCGCAGCACCCGCGCGAGTTTTCCGACATCTACTGCGCCGTGATCGGTGCGGGCGAACACAGCGGCAACCTGGGCCTGGTGCTGGAGCGCCTGGCCGACGACCTGGAAGAACGCCAGGCACTCAAGGCCAAGCTGGTGGGTGCAGCGCTCTACCCGGCCATCGTCACGCTGGTGGCGATTGCCATCGTGCTGTTCCTGGTGGGCTATGTGGTGCCGCAGGTGGCCAGCGTGTTTGCGGGCACCAAGCGGGCCCTGCCCTTCCTGACAGTGGCCATGCTGGGCCTGAGCGCCTTTGTGCGCAACTATGGCTGGGTGATGCTGGTGGCCGCAGTGCTGGCCGCCATCGGGGGCCGGTGGGCATTGGCCATCGACCCTGTGCGCGAAAAGTTCGATGCCGCCTGGCTGAAGCTGCCGCTGGTGGGCAAGCTGGCGCGCGGCTACAACGCAGCGCGTTTTGCGGGCACGCTGGCCATACTCTCGGGCGCGGGCGTGCCCATCCTCAAGGCACTGCAGGCCGCAGCCGAAACCCTGAGCAACCGCGCCCTGCGTGCCGATGCGCTCGATGCCCTGGTGCTGGTGCGCGAGGGCGCCCCACTGGCCTCGGCGCTGGCGCAAAAAAAGCGCTTCCCCGGCCTGCTGTCGATGTTCGCGCGCCTGGGCGAGCAAACCGGCCAGTTGCCCCTGATGCTGCAGCGCGCCGCGCGCCAGCTCTCCACCGAAGTGCAGCGCCGCGCCATGGCGCTCGCCACCATCCTGGAGCCACTGCTCATCGTGGGCATGGGCGGCATCGTGATGCTGATCGTGCTGGCAGTGCTGCTGCCCATCATCCAGCTCAACCAGTTTGTGAAGTAGAGCGTGTTATGCACTTTTACGCACCCGCGTTGGGCCCACAGGCTGGTGATCGCAAGGCGCAGCGCGCCGCCCAAGGCAAGCGCCTTGGCAAGTGCTGCAACGCCGCGAGCGCCTGCCTGTGGGCCCGACCCTATGGGAAAGCCGGGGGAAGGCCCGGCCACGTTGTTGCAGGCCACTTGCGGTATTCCATACCGCCGCGCGGCCTGCGCCTGGTTGCCGGGCCTTTCTCCGGCTTTCGCGGGCACGTAAAAGTGCATAACACGCTCTAACGTATGGCGGTGACCCTGGACGACAAACTGGTGGTGGCGATCTCCTCGCGCGCGCTGTTCAATTTTGAGGAAGAGAACCGCGTTTTCGAGAAGGACAACGACCGCGCCTATGTGGACCTGCAGCGCCAGCGGCTGGATGTGCCCGCCGCACCGGGAGTGGCGTTCTCGCTGGTGCGCAAGCTGCTCGCCTTCAACACGCCCGAGCACCAGCGCGTGGAAGTGGTGCTGCTCTCGCGCAACGACCCGGTCAGTGGCATGCGCGTGTTCCGCTCGTGCCACGCGCACGGGCTGCCCACCATCCAGCGTGGCGTGTTCACACAGGGGCGCGATCCGTTCCGTTACCTGCGGCCGCTGGGCGCCCACCTGTTCCTGTCGGCCAATGAAGCCGATGTGCGCGAGGCCCTGCACCTGGGCTACCCGGCGGCGCGGGTGGTGACCGAATCCGTGCAGGCGGGTGACGCCAACCCCGCCGAAGTGCGCATCGCGTTCGACGGCGACGCCGTGCTGTTCTCCGACGAGGCCGAGCGCGTGTACCAGGCCCAGGGTCTGGCGGCTTTTCAGCAGCACGAAACCGACAAGGCCGCCCTGCCGCTGCCCGATGGCCCCTTCAAGCCCCTGCTCGCCGCCCTGCACCGGCTGCAGTCCGCCGGGGAGGCGGGCAGCACCACGGGCATGCGCATCCGCACGGCCCTGGTCACGGCGCGCAGCGCGCCGGCGCACGAGCGTGCGATCCGCACGCTGATGGACTGGGACATCAATGTGGACGAGGCCATGTTCCTGGGCGGCCTGCCCAAAGGCGAGTTCCTGCGCGAGTTCGAGCCCGACTTCTTTTTTGACGACCAGACGGGCCACGTGACCTCGGCCGCGCGCCATGTGCCGGCCGGGCATGTGAACAGCGGCATCTCCAACACGGTGCCGGCGCGCCCCGCCGGGAACTGACCGCCCGGTTCGCGGTCTGTCAGGGTCGGGCCACCGCCCGCGTCCAAGGAGCCCTTTTTTGTACACCCCCATCACCCGGGCCTGCGTGGCCGCCCTCTCCCTCTGGATCGCAGCCTGCAGCGCAGCCTGGGCGCAGACACCTGACGCCGACACACAACCGCCCGCGCCCACCAAAGGGGAAGCCAAGGCCCAGCGTGATTTCAAGATGCTGGACTTCAACGGCGACGGCAAACTCAGCCGCACCGAGGTGCAATTGTTTCCCCGGCTGGCGGCCGCGTTCGATGACGCGGACACCGACAAGGATGGTTATGTGTCGTACGAGGAAGTTCGGGTCTTTGCCGCCAAATACCGGGAGCAGCGGGACCAGCAGCGGGCCGCCGCCCAGGCGGCAGCTGCCGCCTCATCGCCTCGGCCGTGATGCCATGGCGTGAAATTACAAGCAAATTTGGCCGCTACCGCGCGTCCATCAAGCCTTGATAGCTATATTTGGTATAGCAAACTACAACCCACCGGTGCGCTTGACCTTGGGGTCTGAGTAGGTGAGCGGCTCGTTCTTGACCTGCTGTGCCATGCGCTCCTGCAGGGTCATCTTGTTGATGTCCTGCGCCACCTCCACCGCCGTGCCACTGGCCCGCCACATCGACTGGATCAGTTCCAGCAGCTGCTTATAGATGGGCTCCTTGGGCGGCTCGGGGGGTTCTTCTACCGTTTCCTTTTTCTTGACCTCGGTCCAGTCCCGGTTGGCCGTGTCGGGGGCAGACGGCTTGTCGGGCTCGCGCACGACGGCGCCCTCGCCCAGGCGGTCCATGGATTCCACCGGGTTGGGCGCATTGATGGGCCGCACCGGCGGCGCGCCGGAGGCGCCAGTGGAATACAAATCAGCGCCCTGAGGACGCCAACTCGGCGATCGATCGACAGGTGGCATTTGCATGGCAGTGGCCCCGATGGTGAATGAATGTGTCTTGGCGTGCAGAGGGTTTTCCGACGTCTTCGTAATTCATAACGGCAAAAAGAAGGGGAAATTTAGGTCTTTTTCACCGATTGGCCCAAATAAAGGGTTTTCACCTAGATTTCAAAGGGGGTTCAGGCCATGAACCAGCCTGATGCAGGCTGAAAACAAGGATTGAGCGCACAGGCGATCACAACCACGGGATCAGCCTGTGGCTTTTGTGCGTGTTGGCAATGCGCCGGGGGGCGCCCAGAGGCGCTCAGCGCACCCAAAAAGAGAAAAGAGGGGCCTCAGCTCGGGTTGTAAGGCCCCGAGCCGGTCAGAGAAAACGTTCCAGCAGCTTGCGCGAGTGCCGGTCCAGCGCGGTGGTGTCCTTGACGCGGAACTGCATGCCGTCGCCCCCTGCGATCAGCAGCCGGGTGCGCCCACCCAGACGGCGAATGTCTTCTTCGGCCTTGAGGACCAAGCTGGCCGGACCCCGGTCGGTCTCCACCTGCCAGGTGCTGGGCGTTGAGAAACTCGACACCGCAACGATTTTTTCGATAGTGGGTACAAACTCGCGCACCGCCAGCTCCTCGTCGATGAGCTGCCGAGCGAGGCCCGCCACCTGGTCCACATGCGGAATCCACAACAACTCATGGCCATCCGCGCCCACCAGCGACAGCCCCTCGCCAGGCGCGGCGATGGGAAAAGCCCGCACGGGGGTGACGCCTTCATGCTCCGAGCCGTCGGGCAGCGTCAGAACCAGGCGGCCATGGGGGTTGCGCGCCAACTGGAAGGCAGGCGTAGACGACGGGGTCAGGGGTGCGTTCATGGCAAGCTCGCTCACAACTTTTCAGGGATTGCCCGCAGGGTGGGCAGGGTGCAGCAGGCTGCTGTCGATGATGACCCCGGCCGCCTGGGCGTCTTCTTCGGCGCGGCGCGCCTGGGCTTCGTAGAGCCGCCAGTAGGCGCCCTGCTTTTCCATGAGTTCGTCGTGCGGCCCGACCTCCACCACTTCACCCCGGTCCATCACCACCAGGCGGTCGGCCTTGCGCAGGGTGGACAGGCGGTGGGCGATGGCAATCGTGGTGCGGCCTTGCACCAGATTGTCGAGCGCCTTCTGGATTTCCTTCTCAGTTTCCGTGTCCACGGCCGAGGTGGCCTCGTCCAGGATCAGGATGCGCGGGTCGATCAGCAGCGCGCGCGCAATGCTGATGCGCTGGCGCTCGCCGCCCGACAGCCCCTGGCCACGCTCACCCACCAGCGAGTCGTAGCCGTGCAGCAGGCGCAGGATGAATTCGTGCGCATGGGCGGCACGGGCGGCGGCCACAATTTCCTCGCGCGTCGCTTCGGGCTTGCCGTAGGCGATGTTCTCGGCAATGGTGCCAAAGAACAGGAAGGGCTCCTGCAGCACCAGGCCGATGTGGCGGCGGTAGTCGGCCACGGCAAAGCGGCGGATGTCGATGCCATCGACCTGAATGGACCCGTCGCTCACGTCATAAAAGCGGCTGATCAGGTTGACCAGCGTGCTCTTGCCCGAGCCGCTGTGCCCCACCAGGCCAATCATCTCGCCGGGGCGGATGTCGAGATCCAGCCCCTTGATGACCGCGCGGCTGCCGTAGCGGAAGCCCACGCCCTGCATGCTGATGGCGCCCTGCACCTTGTCCACCTTCACCGGCTGGGCGGGGTCGGGCACGTTGCTTACGTGGTCCAGGATGTCGAAGATGCGCTTGGCGCCTGCGGCCGCCTTTTGCGTGACCGAGACGATGCGGCTCATCGAATCCAGGCGGCCATAGAAGCGCCCGATGTAGGCGATGAAGGCGGTGAGTACACCCACCGTGATCTGGTTGCGCGACACCAGCCAGATACCAAACGCCCAAACCACGAGCAGCCCGATTTCGGTCAGCAGCGACACCGTGGGCGTGAACAGGCTCCAGGTCTTGTTGAGCTTGTCGTTGACTTCCAGGTTGTGCTGGTTGGCGTCACGGAAACGCTGGGCTTCGCGCTTCTCTTGCGCAAAGGCCTTGACCACACGGATGCCGGGGATGGTGTCGGCCAGCACGTTGGTCACCTCGGACCACACGCGGTCGATCTTTTCAAACCCGGTGCGCAGGCGGTCGCGCACGGTGTGGATCATCCAGCCAATGAAGGGCAGCGGCACCAGCGTGACGAGCGCCAGCCAGGGGTTGATGGAGAACAGGATGGCCGCCGTCATCACGATCATCAGCACATCGGTGACGAAGTCGAGCGCGTGCAACGACAGGAAAACGTTGATGCGATCGGTTTCAGATCCGATGCGCGCCATCAGGTCGCCGGTGCGCTTGCCGCCAAAGTAGTCCAGCGACAGGCGCAGCAGGTGTTCGTACGTGGTGGTGCGCAGGTCGGCACCGATGCGCTCGGACACCAGCGCCAGGATGTAGGTGCGCGCCCAGGACAGGCCCCAGGCTGCCAGGGCCGACAGCAGCAGGCCGCTCAGGTACAGCATGACCAGGCCGGGCTCGATCTTCTGCCCGTTCTGGAACGGGATCAGGATGTCGTCCATCAGCGGGATGGTCAGGTAGGGCGGCACCAGCGTGGCCGCCGTGGAAGCCAGGGTGAGCGCAAACCCGGTGGCCAGCTGCTTGCGGTAAGGCCGGGCAAAGCGCCACAGGCGCAGCAGCACCCAGGTGGAGGTCTGCGGCGGCTGGGCGCGGGCGCAGGCGGGGCATTCCTCGGTGTCGGGCGGCAAGGGGGTGTGGCAGGTGGGGCAGGCGGGCTCGTCGTCCTCGTCTTGGGCCGCATTTCCGCCCCGGGCCACTTGCTGATCGAACCGCTGCACCAGACGCAGGGCCTGGGCATGGTGCGCCAGCGTGAAACGCCACAGCGCCAGGCGCTGCTGGGGGGCATGCAGTTCGAGCGAACCCACCCCGCCATGGTCGTGCAGGCGCAGGGCCAGGCCGTCGCCCAGGGGCCAGCTGCGCCAGACCGTGGTGCCGGGGTCGCAGGCCAGCAGACGCTCGGACGTCACCACCACCCAGCCGGTCGCAAACCGCAGCGCGGTGCTCAGGTCAACCTGTAACGCAGCCAGCACGTTCTCTTTGGAAGCGAGCATGGCCCGCAATTCGCCCCCCACGGGGCCAGAAAAGACACCCGAGGCGTCCACAGAATGGTGATGTTGCATTTTTGGTTGGGTTTTCCGCCACCGGCAGCCTGCGGTGACCGAACTCGCGAAAGCGGGAATTCTCACCGATACTGCACGCCACGGTGCGACGGCATCCTCCTATAACGTCTGCGGCAGCCATTTGGCTGACACTGCGAACAGGCCCCGGGCTGGCGCACAATCATCGTCCAACAAAGTCCCCCTTCGTCCCCTTTTTCCACACAAGCCCTTACAAGGCCGGAAACACACCCGCTGCAATCCATGGCGAAACTCAACGACATCCAACTGCTTCGCATCAACTACCTGCGGGGCCCGAATATCTGGACCTACCGGCCGGTCCTGGAAGTCTGGCTGGACCTGGGCGAGCTGGAGGACTACCCCTCCAACACCCTCCCCGGCTTCAATGACCGCCTCACCACCTGGCTGCCCGCGCTGATCGAACACCACTGTGGTGTGGGCGAGCGCGGCGGCTTCCTGCAGCGCCTGCAGGAAGGCACCTGGTGCGGCCATGTGCTGGAGCACATCGTGATCGAGTTGCTCAACCTGGCGGGCATGCCCACCGGCTTTGGCCAGACGCGCAGCACCAGCCAGCGCGGCGTGTACCGCATGGTGTTCCGCGCCCGCGACGAAAGCGTGGCCCGCGTGGCACTGGCCCAGGGCCATGCGCTCATCATGGCGGCCATCAACGACCAGCCTTTTGATGTGGCCGCCGCCGTGGCCCGCGTGCGCACTGAGGTGGACGACCAGTACCTCGGCCCCAGCACCGCCTGCATCGTCACCGCCGCCACCGACCGGGGCATCCCCCACATCCGCCTGAACGACGGCAACCTAGTGCAGCTGGGCTACGGCGCCAGCCAGCGCCGCATCTGGACGGCCGAGACCGAATTCACCAGCGCCATCGCCGAAGGCATCGCCAGCGACAAGGACCTGACCAAGAGTCTGCTCCAATCCTGCGGCGTGCCCATCCCCGAAGGCCAGGTGGTAAACAGCCCCGAAGAAGCCTGGGAAGCCGCGCAGGACATCGGCCTGCCCGTGGTGGTCAAGCCTTCGGACGGCAACCACGGCCGGGGCGTGACGCTGGATTTGCGCAAGCAGGAAGACATCGAAGCCGCCTACCACGTGGCCTACCCCGAGGGCAGCGACGTGATGGTCGAGCGCTTCATCCCCGGCGACGAGCACCGCATCCTGGTGGTGGGCGGCAAGGTGGTGGCCGCCGCGCGCGGCGAGGTGGTCAGCATCACCGGCAACGGCCGCAACACTGTCAAGGAACTCATCGACAGCCAGCTCAACTCCGACCCCCGCCGGGGCTATGAAGAGGAGTACCCGCTGGAGATCATCGACCTGGCCACCGACACCAAGGTGCAGCTCGAACTCAAGCGCCAGGACCTGGCCGCCGACTCCATCCCCGCTGCGGGCCGCCAGGTGGTGGTGCAGCGCAACGGCAACGTGGCCGTGGATTGCACGGACGATGTGCACCCCGAGGTGGCCTACATCGCACAGCTGGCCGCCAAGGTCGTGGGCCTGGACATCGCGGGCATCGACATGGTGGCGCGCGACATCTCCAAGCCCCTGCACACCCAGGGCGGCGCAATTGTGGAAGTGAACGCGGGCCCCGGCCTGCTGATGCACCTCAAGCCCGCCGTGGGCGCGCCCCGCCCCGTGGGCCAGGCGATTGCAGAGCACCTGTTCCCCTCCGAAGGCGACGATGAGGGCCCCGTTGGTCGCATCCCCCTGGTGGGCGTGGCGGGCACCCGCAACACCGCCACCATCTCGCGTGTGGTGGCCTGGCTGCTGCACCTGAGCGGCCACCACACCGGCCTGGCCTGCCGCGACGGCCTGTTCCTGGACCGCCGCCGCGTGGAAGCCACCGACTGCGCCCACTGGGAGGCCGCCCACCGCCTGCTGATGAACAAGATGGTGCAGGCCGCCGTGATCGAAAGCGACGCGCGCACCATCCTGCGCGACGGCCTGGCCTACGACCGCTGCCAGGTGGGCGTGGTGACCGACATGGACGGCGTGGAAACGCTGGCCGAGTTTGACGTGCACGAGCAGGACCAGATGACCAAGGTGATGCGCACCCAGGTGGACGTGGTGCTGGCCGAAGGCGCTGCCGTGCTCAATGCCGCCATCGCCCAGGTGGCCGACCTGGCCCCGCTGTCCGACGGCGACGTGGTGCTGTATGCACAGGACGGCACGCTGCCCGCCATCGTGGACCACCGCGCCAAGGACAACGGCCGCGCCGTGTTCGTGAAGAACGGCCGCGTGGTGCTGGCCACGGGCAGTGCCGAGCATGTGCTGGGCGCGCTGGCAGACCTCACCTTTGGCCGCAACGCCGTGGTGCCCGACACCGAGGCCCTGCTGGCTGCCGTGGGCACGGCCTGGGCGATGGACATTGCCCCCGACCTGATTGGCGCGGGCATCAAGACCTTCGAGCCCGAGCTGCCCGCCTGACAGCCCCCACAGCAACACACATTCGACTGGAACGCGGCCCGCGAGCCCCGACGACTACTGAAAGAAATCCCATGGATGTATCCCGCACCCGGGCCCTGCGTGGCCCCAACCTCTGGAGCCGCCACATGGCCATCGAAGCCGTGGTGGCCTGCTCGGAAGCCGAGCGTGCCGTGGGCCAGATGGCCGGGTTTGAGGCCCGCCTGCGCGCCCTGTTCCCTGCCATTGGCGCGCTGCACCCCGAAACCGGCGGCGGCGATGTCTCGCTGGCCCATGTGCTGCAAACCGCTGCCTTGGCCTTGCAGGCCCAGGCGGGTTGCCCGGTGACCTTTGCGCGCACCACCGCCACCAGCGATGCGGGTGTGTACCAGGTGGTCGTCGAATACAGCGAAGAGGCCGTGGGCCGCAAGGCGTTTGAATACGCACAGCAACTCATCGAAGCCGCGCTGGGCAACGGCAGCTTTGATGCCAACGCCGTCATCGCCGAACTGCGCGAGCTGGACGAAGACGAGCGCCTGGGCCCCAGCACCGGCTCCATCGTCGAAGCCGCCGTGGCCCGGGGCATCCCCTACCGCCGCCTCACGCGCGGCAGCATGGTGCAGTTTGGCTGGGGCTCCAAGCAGCGCCGCATCCAGGCGGCCGAGGTCGATTCGACCAGTGCCGTGGCCGAATCCATCGGCCAGGACAAGGACCTGACCAAGCGCCTGCTGCACGCCGCCGGTGTGCCCGTGCCCCTGGGCAAACCGGTCGAGACTGTGGACGAAGCCTGGGAAGTGGCCCTCAAGGTCGGCCTGCCCGTGGTGGTCAAGCCGCAAGACGGCAACCAGGGTAAGGGCGTCACGGTCAACATCACCGACCGCGCCCAGCTCGAAGAGGCCTACAAGAACGCCGCTGACTACGGCACCGTGATGGTCGAGCGCTTCTTGCCCGGCCACGATTTCCGCCTGCTGGTGGTGGGCGACCAGCTGGTGGCCGCCGCGCGCCGCGAGCCGCCCCAGGTGCTGGGCGACGGCGAACACACCGTGCGCCAGCTGGTGGAGGTGGTCAACCAGGACCCGCGCCGGGGCGAAGGCCACGCCACCTCGCTGACCAAGATCCGCCTCGATGACATCGCCGTAGCCCGCCTGGCGATGCAGGGTCTCACGCCCGACTCGGTGCCCGAGAAAGGCCAGCGCGTCATCCTGCGCAACAACGCCAACCTGTCCACCGGCGGCACCGCCACCGACGTGACCGACGACGTGCACCCCGAGGTCGCCGCCCGTGCCGTGGCGGCCGCCCAGATGGTGGGCCTGCACATCTGCGGCGTGGACATGGTGGCCGAGACCGTGCTGCGCCCGCTCGAAGAACAAGGCGGCGGCTTTGTGGAAGTGAACGCCGCCCCCGGCCTGCGCATGCACCTGGCGCCCAGCTACGGCAAGCCCCGCAACGTGGGCCAGGCCATGGTCGACAAACTCTACGCCCACGGCGACGACGGCCGCATCCCCACCGTGGCCGTCACCGGCACCAACGGCAAGACCACCACGGCCCGCCTGATCGCCCACCTGTTCACCGCCCAGGGCCTGCGCGTGGGCATGACCAACACCGACGGCGTGTACGTGAACGGCCGCCAGATCGACAGCGGCGACTGCAGCGGCCCCAAGAGTGCGCGCAACGTGCTGCTGCACCCCGAAGTGGATGCCGCCGTGTTCGAGACCGCCCGTGGCGGCATCCTGCGCGAGGGCCTGGGTTTTGACCGCTGCCAGGTGGCCGTGGTCACCAACATCGGCGCGGGCGACCACCTGGGCCTGAACTACATCACCACGGTGGAAGACCTGGCCGTGCTCAAGCGCGTGATCGTGCAGAACGTGGCCCCCACGGGCTACGCTGTGCTCAACGCTGCCGACCCCATCGTGGCCGCCATGGCCTCGGCCTGCCCCGGCAAGGTGATCTACTTTGCCAGCGACCGCCACCACCCCGTGATGGTCACGCACCGTGCCCAGGGCCACCGTACCGTGTATGTGGACGGCGACTCCATCGTGGCCTCGGAAGGTTCGTGGCGCGAGACCATCCACCTGCGCGACGTGCCCATCACCCGCAACGGCAAGATCGGCTTCCAGGTCGAAAACGTCATGGCCTCTGTGGCCGCCGCCTGGGGCGTGGGCATGCCCTGGCAGACCATCCGCCGGGGACTGTCGGGCTTTGTGAACGACAGCGACAACGCCCCCGGCCGCTTCAACATCATGGATTACCGGGGCGCCACCGTGATCGCCGACTACGGCCACAACCCCGACGCCATGCGCGCCCTGGTGGCCGCTGTGGACGCCCTGCCCGGCAACCGCCGCAGCGTGGTGATCAGTGGCGCAGGCGACCGCCGCGACGAGGACATCCGCGACCAGACCGTGATCCTGGGCGCCGCGTTTGACGACGTGATCCTGTACCAGGACGCCGCCCAGCGCGGCCGTGCCGATGGCGAGGTGATGGCGCTGCTGCGCGAAGGCCTGGCCGGGGCCTCGCGCACCAAGCACATCGAAGAGATCCGTGGCGAATTCATCGCCATCGACACCGCCCTGGCCCGCCTGCAACCCGGCGACCTGTGCCTGGTGCTGGTGGACCAGGTCGAAGAAGCCCTGGCCCACCTGGCCCAGCGCTGCACCGAAGCCGGGGCCGCTGCGTGACCACCCTCAAGCAAGCCGCCACCTCGGCGCTGCTGGCCCTGGCCGCTGCCACCGCCTGGATGGGCGCAGCTGGCACAGCGCAGGCAGCGCCCGGCGAAAAAATCGGCACGGTGGACACCGCATTCCAGTGGATCGGCCGCGACCACGACATCATCGTCGAGGCTTATGACGACCCCGGCGTGCAAGGCGTGACCTGCTACGTCTCACGCGCCCGCGTGGGCGGCATCAAGGGCACCCTGGGCCTGGCCGAAGACCGTGCCGAGGCATCGATCGCCTGCCGCCAGGTCGGCCCTATCCACATTGCCGCGCCGCTCAAGCAGCAGGAAGAAGTGTTCAGCGAACGCATGTCCATCCTCTTCAAGCGCCTGCGCATCGTGCGCATGGTGGACGCGCCGCGCAACACGCTGGTCTACCTCACCTACTCCGAAAAGCTCATCGACGGCTCGCCACAGAACAGCGTGACCGCTGTGCCGGTGGACCGCGCCACGGCCATCCCGCTGCGCAAGTAAGGCAACGCGAGGCGGGGGCAGGGCCCGCCATCAAAAAAGGGGCCATCGGCCCCTTTTTTGATGAGTCAAAACAGCCCCTACCGCGCATCCATTATGCCTTTTAAGCTATTAAATATATAGCATTATCCCTGCGCCGCAATCTGCCGCAGCGCCTGCTCAAATACCTCCACCGGCTGCCCGCCCTGGATCAGGTGGCGCTCGTTGACGATGATCGCAGGCACCGAATGGATGCCGTTTTGCAGATAGAACTGCTCACGCTCGCGCACCTCGTCGGCGTAGCGGTCTGAGGCCAGCAGCGCACGCGCTTCCTCAGCATCCAGCCCCACCTCGCCCGCCACACGCACCAGCACCTCGTGGTTGCTCGGGTCTTGCCCGTCGGTGAAATACGCCTTGAACAGCGCCTTTTTCAGCGCGGGCTGCACGCCCTTTTCTTCGGCCCAGTGCAGCAGCCGGTGCGCGTCAAAGGTGTTGTAGATGCGGCTGCGCTTGTCCATACTGAAGGTGAACCCCAGCGCCGCCCCGCGCGCCGCGATGGCCTCGCGGTTCTTCTGGCTCTGCTCGGGCGTGGCGCCGTACTTTTCTTGCAGGTGCTCGCCAATGTCCTGGCCCTCGGGCGCCATCTGCGGGTTCAACTCGAAGGGCTGGAAATGCAGGTCCAGCGCCACCTCGCCCTGCAGCCGGTCCGCCGCCTGCTCCAGCGCCTTGAGGCCGATGATGCACCAGGGGCAGGAGACATCGGAGACGAAATCGATTTTGAGGGTGGTGGGCATGGGGGGGTTCCTGC
This sequence comes from Acidovorax sp. Q11, assembly GCF_054950075.1. Lineage (NCBI taxonomy): Bacteria > Pseudomonadati > Pseudomonadota > Betaproteobacteria > Burkholderiales > Comamonadaceae > Acidovorax > Acidovorax sp. Q11. Next base: position 119,214 of record NZ_JBUDZG010000014.1, read on the forward strand.
GGGCAAAGACCGCATGGTAGGCGGGGTGGGTTAACCGTGGGGGTGGCGGGTTTACTGCCGTAGTGAATGGGCGATTTGGGCCCTGAGCAGACGTTCAGTCGAGGCGATGCGAGTCAGGCTTGCTAATAGCAACTTCGAGCGTGATCCCGGAACTAGGCCCGTTATGTTCTGGCCGCTTGTATTCGTCGAGGGCATCAACCATCAATACCGTAGCACCAGGGACAAACAGCTTCACCTGCTTGTTGTTATTTGTATAGATGCCGAAGTGCTCTCTCCCGCCGGTCATGAGATCAAGCTCCATCCCATTGTTTAAGCCGGTCTTGCTGTCTTGCCCTGCTTCATAGACCGCGACGATAGTGCCGGAAATGAAGCGAAGCGGCATTTTTCGCCGGTTAATGCTGTCCCACCATTGAGGCGACCCATACAGCCCATAGGTGCCTTTGAGACCCATACGCGGCTTATCGCGGTTCAGCGTAAGCGCCTGTGCCAGTTCGATCCTTCTCGGATCGGACTTGTGTTCCGCGGCCAGTGTGTACACACGCCAGAACTTCTCGTTGTCAAACTCCAAGAGCGACTCTTGCTCCCCACGAAGTGGTTCATATCTTCTCCGTAAGAGTCGCTTGAAGAACATCATATGTGCAACGTCTGCTAATGGCCGGAGGACTAAACCGCTCGCGCGGTAGCCCGCCGCGAAGGCCCTGACAGTAACTACACATCGCGCCCCTGTCTATGTTGGCGAGCGAGGCAATCGGCCTCTTTCTTCGACAGGAGCGCGATCATGATCTCT